>NZ_FRCS01000018.1 GCF_900143005.1 Cryptosporangium aurantiacum | reverse complement strand
AGCGCACCCCGCCTGCCGAGCGCACCCCGCCTGCCGAGCGCACCCCGCCTGCCGAGCGCACCCCGCCTGCCGAGCGCACCCCGCCTGCCGAGCGCACCCCGCCTGCCGAGCGCACCCCGCCTGCCGAGCGCACCCCGCCTGCCGAGCGCGCGGCGCGTCCCCGAAGCGAACAACTAGCCTGAGCAGCAGGCCGTCACGCAGCGAGAGGGACACGGTGGAGCTACTTCATTCCGGCAAGGTGCGGGACGTCTACCTGGACGGCGACGACCTCATCCTGGTGGCCTCCGACCGAGTCTCGGTCTACGACGTCGTGCTCCCCACGCCGATTCCGGGCAAGGGCGCAGTGCTCACCCAGCTGTCGCTCTGGTGGTTCGACCAGCTTGCGGACGTGGTGCCGAACCACATCATCAGCAGCGATGTCCCGGCGGAGTGGGCAGGGCGCGCGGTTCGCTGCCGACGGCTGAAGATGGCGCCGGTGGAGTGCGTTGCGAGGGGCTACCTGACCGGCGGAGGGCTGGCCGAGTACCGGCAGACCGGGACGGTGTCCGGCATCCCGCTGCCGCCGGGCCTGGTCGACGGCTCGAAGCTGCCCGAGCCGATCTTCACGCCGAGCACGAAGGCCACCGAGGGGCACGACGAGCCGATCTCGTTCACCGAGGTCGAGGAGACCGTCGGCAAGGAGGAAGCCGCCCGACTGCGCGACCTCACGCTGGAGATCTACCGCCGCGGCGCCGACCTGGCTGCCGAGCGCGGCATCATCGTCGCCGACACGAAGGTCGAGTTCGGCTGGGCGCCGGACGGCACGCTGGTGCTGGGCGACGAGGTGCTGACGTCCGACTCGTCGCGGTTCTGGCCGGCCGACGAGTGGGAGCCGGGGCGTCCGCAGCGCTCGTACGACAAGCAGTTCGTCCGCGACTGGGCAACGAGCACGGGCTGGGACAAACAAGCCCCGGCTCCGGAGATCCCCGCCGAGATCGTCGCCGCGACCCAGGCCCGGTACATCGAGGGCTACGAGCGGATCACCGGCCTGCAATGGCCCCCGGCCTGACGGCGTCCCACTGCGAGGCGACGATCTCGTCGAGCGTGGACCGGTACGGATCCCAGCCCAGCGCAGCCCGGGCCCGCGAGGTGTCTGCGTAGAGCGAGGGCGCCTCGCCGGGGTTCGCCGGGTGGTGTTCGAGCGCCACCGGACGGCCGGTGACCCGCTCGGTCGCCGCGACGACATCCGCGACAGCCGCGGCGACCCCGCCGAGGTTGTAGACGCCGGTCGGTCCGCGTAGTGCCCGGACGAATGCGTCCGCGACGTCAGCGACGTGGACGAAGTCCCGAACCGCACTGCCGTCGCCGTTCACCCGGAGGGCGGGCTCCAGCCCGGCCGCCACCGCTACCGCCTTCGGCACCAGCCGGGTGCGGTCGTGGTCACCGCGGCCCGCCACCGCACCGGCGGCGTTGAAGATGCGCAGGATCGTCGCCGGCCCCA
Organism: Cryptosporangium aurantiacum; assembly: GCF_900143005.1. Taxonomy (NCBI): domain Bacteria; kingdom Bacillati; phylum Actinomycetota; class Actinomycetes; order Cryptosporangiales; family Cryptosporangiaceae; genus Cryptosporangium; species Cryptosporangium aurantiacum. Next base: position 140,071 of record NZ_FRCS01000018.1, on the reverse strand, counting down.
CGTACCGGGACACGGCCTGCTCGGCCGCCATCTTCGTCGCGCCGTACGGGTTGAGCGGTGCGAGCGGGGCGTCCTCGGTGATCGGCTGTCGCTCGGGGACGCCGTAGACCGCGCTGGTCGACGCGAACACCACCGGACGTCCACGGAGCGCGTCGAGTAGCGCCGCGGTGTCGAGGGCGTTGACCCGGTGGTATCGATCGGGGTCGGTCAGCGACTCGCGGGCCTGGGTCAGCGCAGCGAGGTGACAGACCGCGTCGATGCCGTCCAGCGGTGGGGCGGCGAGGGTTCCCCGGACGGTGGTGACGTCCGGGACGGTTGCCTCCCCCCGGGTGAGCACGGTGACGTCGTGTCCGTCTGCGAGCAGTGCCCGGACCACCGCCGAGCCCACGTATCCGGTTCCACCGGTGACCAGTACCCGCACTCGGCCAGCCTGCCACCCCGCCAGCACCGAACCCACCCCGCCAGCACGGGACCCACCCGCCAGCACGGGACCCACCCGCCAGCACGGGACCCACCCGCCAGCACGAAACCCGCCAAAGCGGAGCCCGCCCGCCAGCACCGAACCCCTCCCGCCGGTGCGGAGCGCCGTCCGGCGAGCAACGATGGGGCGCATGCGCGTAGACATCTGGTCGGACATCGGCTGCCCGTGGTGCTACGTCGGCAAGCGTCGCTTCGAGAACGCGCTCGCCGACTTCGAGCACCGGGACGACGTCGAGGTCGTTTATCACTCGTTCGAACTCGACCCGACGCACCCGACCGACAAGACCGTGCCGGTCACCGAAATGCTCATCGGCAAGTTCGGGATGCCGCGCGCCCAGGTCGAGGCAGCGGAGGCCCGGCTCGCCACGACTGCGGCCGATGAGGGCTTGAAGTACGACCACAACCGGCACGCGGGCAACACGTTCGACTTCCACCGGCTCGCGCATTGGGCCACCGAACAGGGCAAACAACAGCAACTGCTGGATCACGCCTACGCGGTGCACTTCGGCGAGGCCAAGTCCGTCCACAGCACGGACGCGCTGGTCGAGCTCGCCGCCGACGCCGGGCTGGATCCCGACGAGGCACGGGCGGTGCTCACCGAGGACCGATACGCCGACGACGTCCGCGCCGACGAGAAGCAGGCGCGCGAACTAGGAATCACCGGCGTGCCGTTCTACGTGCTCGACGGACGCTACGGCGTGTCGGGCGCCCAGCCGACCGAGGTCTTCGCTCAGGCACTGGCCCAGGCGTACGACAAGGCTTAGATTTTCTCTATGGCGTTACCAAGAGTGATCGCTAGAACTCTGTGAGTGTCTCCTTGCCCCGACTCAGCCTCGGGGCCAAGGTGGCCCGAGCGGCTTGCAGCGGTGCTGGGAGGGGACGCGTGGACGCGCAACTGATGGCAAGGTTGCACCGGGTCGCCGCGGCAGGTGGACCCGTGATCGTCGCCGCCGCGGCCACCGCGAACTGGCCCGCGGTGAAGGCACGGTTCGTGGCCGTGCTGGGCCACGGCCACCGCGGCCGGGAAGAGGTACAGGGCGAGCTGCTCGAGGAGACCAACCAGGCGATCGCACACGCCCCCGCCGGCTTGCTCGACCAGATCACCCACGATCAGGAGGGCCGCGCCCAGCAACTGCTGCTCCAGGCGATGCTGGTGGATCCGTCGGTCTCCGACGACCTGGAGAAGCTCCTCGCCGAGCTGAACCCGCCGCCGGAGGAGGACGACGAGCCCGACCCGCCACCTCCCGCTAACCGGCCAACCGTTCTCCGCCCCCGCATCCTCGGCGCACCCTGGACATGATCAGCCGGGCGGAATCTCCAGTTCGGTGAGCGAGGTCGGCAACGGAGACTCGGACGGCGTCGGCCGAGCACTGACCACTCCCACTGCCGGAGGTCGTTCCGTCGGCCCGGCGGAGTCGGGAGCGGTCTCGTCCGGCCGGGCCGACCCCTCCCCAGGGGACGCCGGCGCGGGCCGCGACGTCGCCGCGCCCGACTCGCCAGGTGTCGGTGCCGCCCGGAAAGACTTGTCCCCGCTGAATTCGAAGGACTCAAAAGGCTCAACCCAGTCGTCGGAGAGCGCCCGCGCGGTCGCTGTGGTCGACGGCGACGCGCGCACCAACGTCGGGCGGGAGCGCGGGCTCCGCGCCACGTACGGGCGGCGGGCCTCACGCTCCGACCAGCCGAACGCCGGTTCCCGGGTCGGCGTGACCGAACCGGCCTGCCCGGCAGGCAACCCCTCGGCCCGCGGAGGCGACGACGGCCCCGGCTCGACGGGCCTGATCCGCACCAGGTCCACGCCCGCGTTCGCGACCGCGAGCAGCGCCCCGGTCGAGCCGGTCGCCAGCGCACACAGGGCGATCAGCCCGCCCAGCTGTGCCCGGCGACGACGGGGAGACGCGGTCCGCAGCCGGTGCAACGCGCCACCGGGGATCAGGTCCTGTCCTGCCTGCCGCATCACCACTCCTCCCCGCCGTCACCGGGCGACGGCGACCGGGGAGATACCGGCGCTGCCTGCTGACGCACTCATCGTCCGCCGCACCCCCGGTAGCGGGCGATCCTGGCGGCCCCGGCGTTCGCTCAGGCTCCGCTGGCCGATCGGTGGACGGCGGGGTTCACCTCCGCACGCACCGGACACCGAAGCGAACAGTCAGTTGCACGATGGGTTTCTTCCGGGCACGGACGGGCAGGGTTCTGACATGCTGGCGTTGAGGGCCACCGCCGCCCTCGACGTTCCACAACGCCCGGTGTCACCCGCGCCACCCCTGTGAGCGGCACCGGTATGAGGCTTGTTCGGGTCCGGCGCACGCCCAACCATCGGTCGCGCAGACCGTGCCCCGACCAAGCCTCATCGACCACCATCGGTGCGGTGACCCCGCGCCGAGGGCACGAGCGAGGAGATCGGCATGTCCGAGTCCGTCCCCGACAACCCCCGCCCGCTCGGCGAGGCTGCCGTCGCCGAACGAGGCTTCGTCCAGCTGCTCACCCCCGAGGGCGAACGCGTTCACGACTCTGATTACGACGTCGATCTGAGCGACGCCGAATACCGCGGGTTCTTCCGCGATCTGGTTCTCGTCCGACGCGTCGACGCTGAGGCCACCGCACTCCAACGCCAGGGTCAACTCGGCCTGTGGGCGTCCCTGCTCGGCCAGGAGGCGGCGCAGATCGGCTCCGGCCGCGCGCTCCGCCCGCAGGACATGGCGTTCCCGACCTACCGGGAACACGGCGTCGCCTGGTGCCGGGGAGTCGACCCGCTGCACGCGCTGCGGATGTTCCGCGGCGTCGACCTCGGTGCCGCCGACCCGCACGCCCACAACTTCGCGATGTACGCGATCGTCATCGGCGCGCAGTGCCTGCACGCGACCGGCTACGCGATGGGTGTCCAGAAGGACGGCCGGGTCGGCGGCGAGGACGGCCAGGCGGTGATCGCTTACCTGGGCGACGGCGCGACCAGCCAGGGCGACGTCAACGAGGCGTTCGTCTGGGCCGCAGCGTTCACCGCGCCGGTCGTCTTCTTCTGCCAGAACAACCAGTACGCGATCTCCGCACCCACCGACCGGCAGACCCGGGTGCCGCTCTACCAGCGAGCCGCCGGGTTCGGTTTTCCCGGCGTCCGGGTCGACGGCAACGACGTGCTGGCCACGTACGCGGTCACTCGCCGCGCGCTGGACGACGCCCGGCACGGTCAGGGGCCCGCGTTCATCGAGGCGTTCACGTACCGGATGGGCGCGCACACCACGTCCGACGACCCGAGCCGCTACCGCATCGCCGCCGAGCTCGAGGAGTGGCGGCTTCGCGACCCGATCGAGCGTCTTCGGTCGTTCCTCATTCGTCAGCAGGTCGCCGATCAGGGCTTCTTCGACGAGGTCGATGCCGAAGCCGACGCGCTGGCGGCGCGGGTCAGAGCCGGCTGCCTCGACCTGCCCGATCCGGACCCGGACAGCCTGTTCGACCACGTCTACGCCGGTGAACACCACGTGCTGCAACAGCAACAGGAAACCTTCCGCGCCTATCAGTCGGAATTCCTAGCTTCTGACGCCGAAACCGAGCGGAGTACCGTCCCCGGCCGGGAAGGGAGCCGTCGATGACGTCGATGTCGCTGGCCAAGGCGTTGAACGCGGGACTGCGGACCGCGCTGGACACCGATTCGAAGACGCTGATCATGGGAGAGGACGTGGGGCGCCTCGGCGGCGTCTTCCGCGTCACCGACGGTCTGCAGAAGGACTTCGGAGAGCATCGGGTGATCGACACCCCGCTCGCCGAGTCCGGGATCATCGGCACCGCGATCGGCCTGGCGATGCGTGGGTACCGGCCGATCTGCGAGATCCAGTTCGACGGGTTCGTGTACCCGGCCTACGACCAGATCGTCAGCCAGCTCGCGAAGATCCACTACCGGTCACAGGGCCAGGTCAAGCTCCCGGTCGTCGTCCGCATCCCGTACGGCGGGGGGATCGGCGCAGTCGAGCACCACAGCGAATCGCCGGAGGCGTATTTCGTCCACACCGCCGGGCTGAAGGTCGTGACCTGCTCGAACCCGGCCGACGGTTACACGATGATCCAGCAGGCCGTCGCCTCCGACGACCCGGTGATCTTCTTCGAGCCGAAGCGCCGGTACTGGGAGAAGGGCGATGTCCCGGACGAAGTCCCGCCCGCTGACTGGTACCCGCTGCACTCCGCCCGGGTGGTTCGGCCGGGCACCGACGCCACGCTGGTCGGGTACGGGCCGATGGTCCGCACGCTGCTGGAGAGCGCGGAGGCCGCGACCGAGGACGGCCGCGATCTCGAGGTCATCGACCTGCGCACGCTCTCCCCGCTCGATCTGGAGGCGGTGTACGCATCGGTGGAGCGCACCGGCCGGCTGATCGTCGTCCACGAGGCTCCCGGCACACTGGGGCTCGGGGCGGAGATCGCGGCCCGGGTCACCGAGCGGTGCTTCTACTCGCTCGAGGCGCCGGTGCTCCGGGTGACCGGTTATGACACGCCGTACCCGCCGGCCCGGCTGGAGGACGACTACCTGCCCGACCTCGACCGGGTCCTCGACGCGGTCGACCGGTCTTTCGGCTTCTAGGAGAAGGTATGGCGGACATCCGCACGTTCGACCTGCCAGACCTCGGCGAAGGACTGACCGACGGGGAGATCCTGCGCTGGCTCGTGGCACCCGGCGACACGGTGACGCTCAACCAGCCGATCGTCGAGGTGGAGACCGCCAAGGCCGCGGTCGAGATCCCATCGCCGTATGCCGGAGTGGTCACCGCACTCCACCACGAGGAGGGCGCCACCGTCGAGGTCGGTTCGCCCCTGATCGCGATCGACACTGCTCCGGGCGCGGCTTCCCCGCCGTCGAACGACCCTTCCCACGCTGATTCGGACGCTACGACAGCGGCGATTTCCGAGGCGCCACCGTCCGCAGAACCCGACGCGGAGATCGGCGGCCGTACCCCGGTTCTCGTCGGGTACGGCCCCCGCAGCGGCCCCGCACGCCGCCGCGCACGCCGCGCCACCCCCGAACCGGAGAACGCTCCGGCCATCGGCGGCGCGGGCCTCTCCGGCGACCGGGCCGAACCCGCACCGGACGAGACGCTGCCGCTGCTTCCCACGATCCCCGACGCGCTCGCCGCCGGTGCGAAGCCGGTCCGGCACGGCGGTCTGGAGATGGGCAGGGCAGCCGAACGGGCGGCGACCGCAGCCGGCACCGTCACCGCACTTCCGGTCAGCACGGCCACTCGAACGCACCCCGCGTCGACGACCCGTCCCCGGGCCAAGCCGCCGGTGCGGAAACTCGCCCGCGACCTCGGCGTCGACCTGGCCACCGTCCCTGCGACCGGCCCGGACGGCACGGTCAGCCGCGACGACGTGCAGCGCGCTGCGTCCGCCTCGGTCGTCACGGCGGAACCGGCGCAGGCCGCCCCGGAAGCTGGGAACGCGCGGGAGCAGCGGATACCGGTCCGCGGCGTGCGGAAGCTGACCGCGGAGGCGATGGTCACCAGCGTGGCGACCGCGCCGCACGTCACCGAGTGGCTCACGGTGGACGTCACGCGGACGCTGCGCGCGGTCCGACGCCTGCGGGCGAACCCGGCGTTCGCGGACGTCCGGGTCGGGCCGCTGCTGCTGGTGGCGAAGGCCGTGCTGCTGGCCGTGCGGCGGCGTCCGGAGCTGAACTCCAGCTGGGTGGACGGTCCGGACGGCGCCGAGATCGTGCTCAAGGACTACGTGAACCTGGGCATCGCCGCCGCCACCCCGCGTGGACTGATCGTGCCGAACATCAAGGACGCCGGTCGGCTGCCGCTGCCCGAGCTCGCGTCGGCGCTCGACTCGCTGGTGACCGTCGCGAAGTCCGGCAAGACGCCACCCGCTGATCTGTCCGGCGGCACGCTCACGATCACGAACGTCGGCGTGTTCGGGGTGGACGCCGGGACGCCGATCCTCAACCCGGGCGAGGCCGCGATCCTCTGCGTGGGGCAGATCGCCGAGCGTCCCTGGGTGCACCGGGGTGTCGTCAAGCCGCGCGCGGTGTGTCAGCTCGCGCTGTCGTTCGACCACCGGATCGTCGACGGGGAGGGCGGCTCGAGGTTCCTCGCCGATATCGGGCGTTTCCTCACCGACCCCGAAGGCACGGCGCTCGCCTGGTCCTGACGTCGTTCTGACCTCGGCCCCTCCGCGCGCCCGCGGAGGGGCCGATATCCGTGTGCGGTTCGGATCGCTCAGGTCCGGCGGAGTCCGCCGATGGTAGACGTGACGAAATCATGACCGGGACGCTCGTACTGTTAGCCCGCCGACACGCCGACGGTGGGGTGTCTCACCGTAATTTCCCTGGAATAAATCAGTGATCGGGCGCATTATTGAAGGCGTACAGATCGAAACACCGACGGAAAGAAGGCGGTACCGTGTCCACGCTAGCCCAGAGGCTCCGTGAGCGACGCACTGCGCACCGCCGCGCCCGAGCCCTGGAGAGGGTTCTGGCACGGGTGCCGGAAGGCACGATGCGCGACGAGATCCTCGAGATCGCGAGCCGGCAGAGCTCCCTGAGCTGATTCGGCCTCGGCGGGCCTTGACCCCGCCGACGCGATTCTCGACCGGTCGTGGCCGCCCCCACGACCCCAAAGCCCGGTGCCGACAACGGCACCGGGCTTTCGGCATTCGCGGGCGGGAACGACGTCCTCGGCGGGTAATTGGGCGCCAGCGTGTGACAGGAGTTGTGGTGTTCGTACCCTGTCACCGGTTGACCCGATAGCGTCCCAGTCTCGGACCGTATCCGCACCGGTGGAGGAGTCGCCGCGATGACCGAGGGCAGTCGCCCACCTGAGCCGCCGTCCCCATCGGAGCGGGATCCGGAGGCACCACCGTCCGGCGCGCCTACATCCGGAGCCCCGGCGCCGGCCGCACCGACTTCCGGGGCGCCGACCTCGGGCCCTCCGACGCCGGGCGAGCCCGGTCGCGAATCCGCACCGGATGATCCGGAGGCCACGCAGGTGATCCCGCCGTCCGCGGCGAAACCGACGTCGGAGGCTCCGGCCGCCGACCCGGACGGGGCCGAGGCCACGCAGGTGATCCCGCCGCCCGCAGCGGACGATTCGCGCGCGACGACGCCGATCACCACGCCGCCGCGCCCGACGTCGCCCGCGCCCGCGGCCCACCCACCCACAGCCCAGCCACCCGCGGCCCAGCCACCGGCTGCCGCGCCGCCGGCAGCCCAGCCGCCCGCGGCGTCGCATCCCTCGACGCCGCAAGCAGCTCCGCCGCCGGCCGCCGCCACGCCGACGTCGGCTCCCCCGAGCCCGGCCCAGCCGTCTCCGGCCGGTCCACCCCCAGCAGCCCCGTCGCCCGCGCAGCCGTCGTCCGGCCCGCCCGCGCCGGCGTCTCCGGCCCCGCACGCGCCGACCCGACCAGGGCCGCCCGCCGCGGCCGCACCGCAGTCGGGACCGCCCGCGGCGGCCCAGCCGCACTCGGCCCCACCCGCCGCAGCTCGCCCGCAGTCAGGACCGCCAGCCGCCACCCAACCGCCGTCAGGGCCGCCCGCCGCGGCCGCACCGCAGTCGGGACCGCCCGCGGCCCATCAGTCGGGACCGCCTGCGACCCAGCCGCAGTCGGGACCGCCCGCGGCGGCTCGGCCGCACTCGGGACCGCCAGCCGCGGCTCAGCCGCACTCTGGGCCGCCGGCCCAGCAGGCTCAGCCGGGCCCGGCCGCGCCCCCGAGCGCGCCACCGCCGACGCCGGGCACGCACCAGCAACCGACCAGCGGTGGCCCTGGCGGCACCGTCTACGGCGCGCCGCCGCAGCCCGGCGCTCCGGGCTGGAGCCCGCCCGGCACCCAGCCCTCGGGCCCGCAGCCCACAGGATTCCAGCCCCCAGGCGGCCAGCCGCCAGGTACACAGCCTCCCCCCGGCACACAGCCTCCGCCTGGCACGCAGCCCCCGCCCGGGCAGTCTTACGGCCACCAACCCGCCTGGAGCCCCACCGGCACGCCCACCACCGGGCCCATCCCGACCGCGCCTCCCGGCACTCCGCGGCCGCCGGGTGCCCCGACACCTCCCGGCGGCGCCCCCACTGCGCCCACCGCGCCGAAGAAGCCCTGGTACAAGCGCGGCCCGATCATCGGGGGCGTGATCGCCGCGGTCGTCGTGCTCGTGCTCTGTGTCGGCGGCGTGCTCTGGGCCGCCGGAGCAGTCGTCGGCAACGACTACTCGACCGGCAAGTGCATCAAGCGCGAAGCGTCCGGCGACAAGGACCGTGCGGTCCCCGTCGACTGCGGCGAGGACGGCGCCTACAAGATCATCGACCGGGTCGACGATACGACGAAGGTCGAGGACGGCTCGTGCCCGCCCGACACCACCGACGCGTTCGTCAACTTCAAGGACGAGTACGTCCTCTGCCTGCGGAAGCAGGGCTGACACCCGGCCTCGGACGAACCCGGAACCGGCGGGCAGACTGGTGGCGTGACTGCTACCGACTCCGCCCGCCGGTTCCGCGTCCGCGCTCCTGAGCTGCGTGGTCGCGGCTGGCTGAACACCGGCGGCCGCGAACTCTCCCTGGCCGACCTGCGCGGCCGGATCGTGCTGCTCGACTTCTGGACGTTCTGCTGCATCAACTGCCTGCACGTCCTCGAGGAGCTGCGTCCGGTCGAGGAGGAGTTCGGCGACCAGCTCGTCGTGGTCGGCGTCCACTCGCCGAAGTTCGAGCACGAACGTGACCCGGAGGCCCTGGCGGCCGCGGTCGAGCGGTACGACGTGCCGCATCCGGTACTCGACGACCCCGAGCTGATCACCTGGCAGCAGTACGCCGCCCGGGCCTGGCCGACGCTCGCCGTCGTGGACCCCGAGGGGTACCTGGTCGCCTCGATGTCCGGCGAGGGGCACGCGGAAGGGCTCCGCCGGCTGATCCGTGAGCTGATCGACCAGCACACGGCCAAGGGGACGCTACGCACCGACGGCGTGCTGCCGGAGAAGACCGCCCGGGAGGACACCGAACTCCGGTTCCCCGGCAAGATCGCGCTGCTGCCCGGCGGATCGTTCCTGGTCAGCGACTCGGCGCACCACTCGATCGTCGAGCTCGCCGCCGACGGCGAGACCGTGCTGCGGCGGATCGGGACGGGCGTGCGGGGATCGGTCGACGGCACCGTCGAGACTGCCCAGTTCGCCGAGCCGCAGGGCGTCTGCGTGTTGCCCGCCGCGATCGCGGAGAAGATCGGCTACGACGTCCTGGTCGCGGACACCGTCAACCACCAGCTGCGAGCCGTCTCGCTCGCCGACGGCACCGTGCGAACGGTCGCGGGCACCGGTGAGACCTGGCGGGGCGCTCCGGGTGACCCGGTCGACGTCCCGGCCGACCCGCTGGCCGCCCGGCTGTCGTCGCCGTGGGACGTGGCCTGGTACGAGCCGATCAACGCGGTCGTCGTCGCGATGGCCGGTACTCACCAGCTCTGGTCGTACGACCCGGTCGCGGAGAAGCTCGCGGTGTACGCGGGCACCACTGTGGAGTCGCTGCGCGACGGGACGCTGGAGCAGGCCTGGTTCGCCCAGCCGTCCGGGCTGGCGAGCGACGGCACCAAGCTCTGGATCGCCGACTCGGAGAGCTCGGCGTTGCGCTGGATCGAAGACGGCGAGGTGCACACCGCCGTGGGCAAGGGCCTGTTCGACTTCGGTGCGATGGACGGACCCGCCGCCGACGCGCTCTTCCAGCACCCGCTCGGCGTCGCGGTGCTGCCGGACGGGTCGGTCGCGGTCTGCGACACGTACAACAACGCGGTTCGACGCTACGACCCGGTCACGAACGAGGTATCCACACTGGCCACCGGCGTGGCCGAGCCCTCCGGAGCGGTGGTGGCCGACGGGACGCTCGTCGTGGTGGAGTCCGCGGCGCACCGGGTCGTGCGTCCGATTCCGCCGGGAACCATGTCCTCGGTGGCCCAGGTGGACGGTACGCGGCACCGGACGAAGCGCCCGCCGGTCGAGTTGAGCCCGGGGCCGATCCGGGTGGAGGTCGTGTTCGAGCCGCCGGCCGGCCAGAAGCTGGACGACCGGTACGGGCCGTCGACGCGGCTGGAGATCTCCGCGAACCCGCCGGCCTTGCTGGCGGACGGACTCGGCGTGACCACCGACCTGGAGCGCCAGATCGTTCTCGCCGCCGCGCGCGACGAGGCGGAGCCGACCGCGGACGGGGACGGCGTCCTGCAGGTCATCGCGCACGCGGCGAGCTGCGATGTGGAGGGCCCGAACCCGGCGTGCCACCTGAGCCGCCAGGACTGGGGTATCCCGATCCGCCTAGTCCCCGGCGCCCCGACCGAACTCGTCCTCATGCTCCGAGGCGTTACACCCTGACAGCGCGAAGCCCCGGCCGCGGGAGCGGTCGGGGCTTCTCGGCAGTGCGCTCAGAGCGGCGGAGGCGGCTGGGTGGGATCGTCGGTGTAGATCCGCTCCCTGGTCGTCTGGGTCGCCCGCTTCCGCGGCCCCCAATAGAAGACGCTGATCAGGATCCCGACGACGCCGATGAACATCAGGATCCAGCCGACCGCCTGAAGGTTGATGCCCTGCAGGTCGACCGTGACGGCAAAGGCAAATATTGCGCCGAGGGCGATCAGAAAGAGCCCCGCGCCGATACCCATGTCGACCTCCCGGTCGTGTTCGCCAGGTGGCTTCGCCGGTTGCGTCGCCACGGGGCCTCGTACCCGGCAGATGGCTGCCTGACACGCGATTCCGAACGGCCCGTGTGAATGCGACCGACGCTACTCCACCCAGGGTACGACGTGATGCCGAAACCATGACGCCCCGGTGCGTGTCAACTGCCCCTCACCCGCGACGATGGCGCGCTCCCTTCCCGGGAGAAACGCCGAGACGGCCTCCACGTGAATCCGTGAAGGCCGTCTCGACGTCGGGCCGCGGGCCGGCACGCCCCTCCGGCCCGAGGCCGCACGCTCGGCGCGGCGGGTCAGCACACCCGCCGCGGCCCGGTCAGAACGTGCTCAGAACTAGCTCAGAACGCGCTCTCCGGCAGCTCCATGACGTCCAGCGTCGTGGACTCCAGCACCGCGCGGCGCGCGGTCAGCTCCGGCAGCACGGTCGCGGCGAAGAACCGCGCCGAGGCGATCTTGCCGTTGTAGAAGTCGCTGTCACCCGGCTTGGACGCACCGGCGTCCAGTGCCTGCAGCGCGACGTCCGCCTGCTTGAGCAGCAGCCACCCGACCACCAGATCGGTTGTCGACAGCAGCAACCGCGTGGTGTTCAGGCCGACCTTGTAGATGTTGGCCGGGTCCTCCTGCATCGACATCAGCTGCGTGACGCTCCACCCGACCATCGCCTGGACGTCGTCCAGCGCGGTCTTCAGCAGCGCGCGCTCGTTCTTCAGCCGGCCGTTGCCGCTCTCCGAGTCGATGAACGCCGCGATCTCACCCGCGAGCGAGGCCAGCGCCGTGCCCGAGTCCTTGACGATCTTCCGGAAGAAGAAGTCCTGGCCCTGGATGGCGGTGGTGCCCTCGTAGAGCGTGTCGATCTTGGAGTCCCGGATGTACTGCTCGATCGGGTATTCCTGGAGGAAGCCGGACCCGCCGAACGTCTGCAGCGACTCGGCGCCGAGCAGCTCGTACGACCGCTCCGAGCCACCGCCCTTGACCAGCGGCAGCAGCAGGTCGTTGAGGCGCTCGGCAGCCTTGGCGGCTTCGAGGTCGCCTGCCTCGTGGGCGAGGATCACCTGGTCCTGCACGGAAGCGGTGTAATGCACCAGCGCCCGCAGGCCCTCGGCGTAGGACTTCTGCCGCAGCAGGCTCCGCCGGACGTCCGGGTGGTTGATGATCGTCACCCGCGGCGCGGTCTTGTCCGCCTGCTTGGTGAGGTCGGCGCCCTGGACGCGCTCCTTCGCGTACTCCAGCGCGTTGAGGTAGCCGGTGGAGAGCGTGGCGATGGCCTTGGTACCGACCATCATCCGGGCGCCCTCGATGATCAGGAACATCTGGCGGATGCCGTCATGCACGTCGCCGACCAGGTAGCCCACGGCGGGCTTCTTCTCACCGAACGTCACCTCGCAGGTCGCGGAGACCTTGAGGCCCATCTTCTTCTCGACGTTCGTGACGTAGGCGCCGTTGCGCTCACCGAGGTTGCCCTCGTCGTCGAAGTGGTACTTCGGCACCATGAACAGGCTCAGGCCCTTGGTGCCGGGGCCACCGACGCCCTCGACGCCGACCGGACGCGCCAGCACGTAGTGAATGATGTTGTCGCTCAGGTCGTGCTCACCCGAGGTGATGAAGCGCTTGACGCCCTCGATGTGCCAGGTGCCGTCGGCCTGCGGGATCGCCTTGGTGCGACCGGCGCCGACGTCCGAGCCGGCGTCCGGCTCGGTGAGCACCATCGTGGAGCCCCACTGCTTGTCGATGAACAGCTGCGCCCACTTCTTCTGCTGCTCGGTGCCGAGCCGGTAGAAGATGCCCGCGAACGAGAAGCCGCTCGAGTACATGTGGACGGCGGGGTTCGAGCCGAGGATGAGCTCGGCGACCGACCACACCAGCTGACGCGGAGCCCGGGTACCGCCGAGTTCCTCCAGCGTGTCGAGCTCCCAGGCACCGGACTCGACGAACGCCCGGTACGACTTCTTGAACGACTCGGGCAGCGTCACCGAGTTCGTGGCGGGGTCGAACACCGGCGGGTTGCGGTCGGCGTCCGCGAAGGACTCGGCCAGCGGCCCCTCGGCCACCTCCACCATCTGCGCTAGGAACGCGCGGGCGGTCTCCTCGTCGATCGCCTCGAACGGGCCGTTGCCCAGGCGATCGCCGGCGCCGAAGACCTCGAAGAGGTTGAACTCGAGGTCGCGCAGGTTGGCTTTGTAGTGGCTCATCGCGGCATGTCCCTCCCGTGCCGACTGGCCCGCCGCTGCGACGAGCCCTACCAATCGGTATACCGGCCAGTAACAAATGCCATGTTACCGGCCAGTAATGCTGTTGTGCATGACAGTGAGCGGGCTCACTTCGCTGCGAATCCGCTACTTCGTGCGCGTGGATGACAAAACGGGGCGACCGCTGCTCACGACGTCCGAGAGCCGTGTGGACCACGGCTCACGGAACCATCGGAGAATGGCGACTAGGGCGGTGTGAGGGTGACGGTCGCCGAGCCATCGGCGCGCCCGCGACCCATCTGAGCGGGGGCCGCGCGACACACCCGCACCGCACCCATCGAGCGGCTCAGTCCCCGGTGATCGGGTCCCACTCCCAGGCCGGACGAGCGGCGCTGGGCGCATCGGGCTTGCGCTCGGCCCCGGTGTACTCGAGCAGGATCAGCGCGATGTCGTCGTCGAGCACCCCGTGCACCCATCCGCGCAGGGCGTTGACCAGCGACGTCAGCCCGTCCTCGACGGTGCCGTGGCCGGCGATCCGCCAAGCCCGCTCCCGGATCGGGAAGAATTCGCCGTCCTGCCTGGCCTCGGCGAGCCCGTCGGTGAAGAGCAGCAGCCGGTCGCCGGGCTCCAACCGCTCCACCCGGGGCCGCACCACCGGCAGGAACCCCAGCGGCGGCGCGGGCGACGGCGGCTCCAGCGGGATCACGCTCCCCCGGCGCAACAGCAGCGGCGCCGGGTGCCCGCAGTTGAGCACGGTCAGCGTCCCGCCGCGCTCCTCCACCAGGCACGCGGTGACGAAGTCCTCGTACCCGACCGACCGCGCCACCGCTCGGTCCAGGTCGGCGACGATCGCTCGCAGGTCCACCCGCTCGTGCGCGACGTGCCGGTAAGAGCCCAGCACGCTGCTGGCCAGTCGGACCGCTTCCAGGCCCTTGCCGCGCACGTCGCCGATCAGCACCCGGGTGCCGTAGGGGGTACTCAGCGCCTCGTACAGGTCACCGCCGATGTCGGCTTCCGCGTTCGCCGACACGTAGCGAACCGCCACCGACATCGTCCCGATGCGCGGTCCCAGCGGCCGCAGGACCGCCTGCTGGGCGACCGCGGCGAGCTTGCTCAACGTCGCCACCCGTTTGGACGTCCGGTCGCCGAGCATGCTCAGCCAGGCCGCCAGCGCGGTGAAGACCAGGATCGCGGCGAGCCGCAGGACTTGCTGGGGGTCGAACGCCGCGGCGTCCAGCATGCCCAGCGCCGCACCGAGCGCGAAGCAGAGCGTCCCCACGGCGAACGTCGCCCGATAGGACGCCAGCGCGGCCGCCAGGAATGGTGGCGCCACCAGGAGCCCGACGAACTGCAGACCGGGCATCGCGACGTCGAACGCCGCGATCGCGAACGCCAACAGGCACGCACCGACGACACCGGTGCGTGGAGACACCACCGGATCCCCTAGGTGCGGGTTCGTTGGCATCGACGGGTCCACCCCTGACAACACAGCGTGACGCGTCTGCGCACGGACCTTCCATAGGATGCCCGTTCGGTTGACGCTCGACTCGCCGCCACGGCGAGATCGAGCCATGTGCCCCGCGGTCTCGCCCGTTCGTCCGAGGGAGGACCGTCCCTTTGGTGGTACTTCGCTATGTGATTCCGATGCGCGAGCTGAGGATCGCGACTGCGGATTCACAAACTCGTGTTTCCGCTGTTCGGAGGCGTACTCGTCGCATTCGGACGACGCCCTGCTGCCGAGCATCCACGGATTCCGCGTCATCGGCGCCGGGTGCCGTCAGGAGCGGCGACGATGGTCGAGTTCGACCTCGCGCACCAGGCCACGCACGCCCAGCCGATCGCGGACCGGGAGTTGCGCGCCGTCGACGATCACCGCGGCTCCGAGGTAACGCGCGCCGGCGGCACTGATGATCTCGGCCAGCGCGGAGAGCTGCGCGCCGGTCTCCACCCAGTCGTCCACGACGAGGACCGAGTCGTCCGAACCGAGGTGGCGGGAGCGGACACCCAGGACGACCGGCCGGCCGTCGTGGCCGGGGCCGCTGCTGCGGGTGATCAGGTCGTCGGCGAGTTCGGCGCCGCTCAGATCGCGGTACGCCTCGACGAAGCCGACGCCCGCCGCTCGCGCGACCAGAGGACCGAGCAGGAAACCGCTGGTCGCGGGCGCGACGACCACGGTGGGTTGCGCCGGGGAGAGCGCGGCCAGCGCGGGCCCGATCCGGTCGAGGATGACCGGATCGCGCCACCAGCCGGAGCGGTCGGTGAGGAGGTGGTCGCACCACTCGCCGGGATCGATCCACCGGAACGCGGTGAGCAGCCGCTCCCGCAGGTCCGGATCGGCAGGCGTGACAGAACCCTCCGACCGGCCGACGGAGAGCGGGACACTCGACACGGGAGACACGGTACTGCGCATCCGGGAGGCTGTGCCGCATGGCAGCGATCGATGTGGACCGGGAGCAGGTGCTGGCCTACCGGGTGGGCGCGCACCAGTTCGACCGGTCGGTGGCAAAAGCCTCGCAGCTCGCGGTGCTCGACCTCGGCGTGGCCGACACACCGCCCGGTTCGGCCAGGCAGGCGCTCGCGGCCCGGCTCCCCGCGCTGCCCGAGCCGGACGACGACCTGGTGACGGTCTGGGGCGCCCGGGGTGCGCCGTTCGTCCACCGGGGCGAGGACCTCGCGGGCCTCGCCGCCGCCTTGCTCCCCCGCGACGAAGCCGACGCGAAGGCGCGGCTCGGCGGCTCCTCCGGCCGCGTCCCCGGCGGCGACCTGGACGCTGTGCTCGCCACCGCGTCGGCCTTGCACGAGTTGGTCAGCGCGCCGCTCAGCAAGGGGGAGGCCAGCACCGCGCTGACCGCCCGGCTGCCGCACCTGGCCACCTACTGCCGCGGTTGCCAGGTCGACCACGTGAGCGAACAGCTCGTGCGCATTGCGGGCCTGCCGGCGGGCGTCCGCATCGAACCCGGGACGACCCCGCTGGTGCTGGCTCCGCTGGACGAGTGGACACCGCCCACCGACCCGGTCGGGCTCGCCGGGCCGGCCCGCACCTACCTGCGCCTGCACGGTCCGGCGACCCAGTCCGAGGTCGCCGCCTACTTCACCGCCGACAAGGCCGCGATCCGCGACTCCTGGCCCGACGACCTGATCGAGGTCGTGGTCGACGGCAAGAAGGGGTACTGGCTCCCGGCCGAGGCGGAACCGGAGCTGCGGGCCCCGGCCCCGCCGGAGTTCGTCCGGCTGCTCCCGCCGAGCGACCCCTACCTGCAGACGCGCAACCGGAACCTGCTGGTGCCGGAGAAGGCCGAACAGAAGGCGCTCTGGCGTCCGATCAGCAACCCGGGCGCGATCCTCGCCGACGGGGAGATCGTCGGCGCCTGGCGTGCCCGGCTGTCCGGCAAGCGGCTGACGGTCACTCCGGAGGCGTTTCGCCCGCTACCGCCACCGGTGCTGGCCGCGATCGAGGACGAAGCCCGCGTCGTCGCGGCCGTCCGTGGCGCCTCCGACGTCCGCGTCACCGCGTAACAGCGCAGCCCGGCGAAACTCGGGAGCGCCATACCCCGCGCACGACCCCGCAGAAGTCGTCAGAATTCACAGGATGACGGGGAGTGCACTGGTACTCGGCGGGGGCGGAGTCACCGGCATCGCGTGGGAGATCGGGATGCTGGCCGGACTGCTCGACGTCGGTGTGGACCTCACGACCGCGGACCTGATCATCGGGACGTCCGCCGGCTCAGTGGTCGGGACGATGATCGCGACCGGCTGCGACGTCGAGGAGCTCTATCGCCGGCAACTGGCGCCCAGCGGCAGCGAGCTGGCCGCACGGATGGGCACCGCCGTCCTGCTCCGCTGGGGGTTCGCCGCGGTGACCAGCCGCAGCCCGGAGCGGTTCCGGGCGCGGGTCGGCGCGCTGGCGCGACGTACCCGGACGGTTCCCGAGGAGGAGCGCCGCCAGGTCATCGCCTCCCGGCTGCCGATCCACAATTGGCCGGACCGCCGCCTGGTGGTAACCGCGGTGGACGCCGTGACCGGCGAGCTCGCTCCGTTCGACCGACACAGCGGCGTCGGGCTGGTGGACGCCGTCGCGGCCAGTTGCGCGGTGCCGGGCGTCTGGCCACCGATGACCGTCAACGGGCGTCAGTACATCGACGGCGGCGTCCGCTCCACCGCCAACGTCGACTTGGCCTCCGGCGCCGATCGGATCGTCGTGCTGGCACCGTTACCGCGGGGCGGCGGCCCGATGCCCGGCGTCTCGTCGCAGGTCGCCCAGCTCGGTGACTCCGCGCGCGTCGCGGTTGTGACGCCGAACCAGGAGGCCAGGGCCGCGTTCGGGCGGAACGTGCTCGACCCCGCGCGCCGCGGGCCGTCCGCCCGCGCCGGGCGCGCGCAGGCCGCCGACGCCGCGCTCGCCGTGCACTCGGTGTGGTCAGACTCTCCGTAGCGCTGGCCAGAGGGAGGCCCAGGAGTCGACGGGGTCGCGGCACAGGTACAGCGGGGCGCCGTTCTCCTCGTTGTCGACGTCCACTCCGACGTCCACCGACCCCACTCGCTCCACCGAACCGAAGAACCGCCGCAGGTACGCCGGATCCTCGATACCCACCGCGACGACGACGTCCGCCGACTCGGGCGGCGTCCCGAAATCGGCGACGCTCATGTGGCCGGAGTACACCGGCACGGTCCCGTAGCGGGCGATCGCCCCGGCCTCCCCGTAGTTGCTCGTCAACACGACGGCTCCGGGCGGTGTGACGCGCTCGACCGAGGCCACCATTGCCGGCCATCCGATCGTCTCGCCGGCGTCGTAGTTGATCGCGACGACGGCGTCCGGAAGTGACGAAGCAGGCCAGAGCGGCAGCATCAGCACAGCGTCCGACACCGCACAGAACACCACCGCGGACGCGAACACGACCCGCCGCAGCACCACCCGACCCCGGGAGAGCCACCCGCCCAGCGGCACCGCGCCGACGCCGGTCAGCGCCAGGAGCAACGCGGCGTCGTAGTAACCCTTGCCACCGCCGAGCAGCACCAGCACGACGACGACCACCCATGCCCACGCCAGCGCGCGATACGGACGCCACTCCGGCCGCCGGAACAGCGCGACCAGCCCGGAGATCCACACGACGGTGGCGACCCAACTCACGATCACCAGCTGTAACGCGAGCGCCACCGGCCGCCCGGCGTACGAGCTGTCACCGGACGCGATCTCGCCGGCGACGTCGAGCTGCGGGAAGCCGTTGGCGATCTGCCAGGCCAGGTTCGGTGCGAACAGCAGCAGCGCGATCGCCCCGCCGGCCAGCACCCAGCGGTCGCGCAGCAGCCGACGCGGCCCGGCGATCAGCAGGCCACCCACCAACCCGATCACCAGCAGCCCGACGAGGTACTTGTTGAGCAGACCGAGGCCGGTCACCGCGCCGATCAGCAGCGCCCAGCGGGTGTCTCCGGTTCGCAGCACGCGCACGAACAGCCAGATGATCACCAGCCAGATCACGACGTCGATCGTGGTGGTGCTGAGCAGGTGCCCGAATGCGAACGCGGCCGACGACGTCGCGACCAGCGCCGCCGCCAGCAGCTGCGCGCCGCGGCCGCCGCCGACCTCGCGGGCGGTCAGCGCGACCAGCACCACGCAGGCGCCCGCGATCAGCGCGGACGGCGTGCGGAGGACGGTCAGGTTGCCCGGCGCGATCGTCTCGGCGAGGCGGGCGATGGCCGGGGTCAGCGGCGGCTGATCGACGTAACCCCAGTCGAGGTGCTGCCCGCACAGCAGGAAGTACAACTCGTCGCGGTGGTAGCCGTAGCGTCCGGCAACAGCGAGCAGGATGGCGCTCACCGTTGCCGCTATCAACCACACCCAGCGGTCCAGCGGCGGGATCTGCCGAGTAGTGACCTGCGTCATACCTTCAGGATGTGGGGTCGATGCCAGCGAGCACATCGGATTCGCAGACAGCGAACCGTTTGGGCCTACAGAGTCATCGGCAGGCAACTGACCGGCGCAGGAGCGGTCCGCTCCGGATACGCTCGGCTCATGGCTGTGGTTCCGCTCGGACTGCCGGCCGTGCCGGGCCAACGTCCGGGCACGGCAGTCGACCGACCCGTCGGTGCGCCCGGGCTCGTCGACCGCTTCGGACGGCGCGCCACCGACCTGCGGGTCTCGCTCACCGACAAGTGCAACCTGCGGTGCAGCTACTGCATGCCGCCGGAAGGGCTGCCCTGGCTGCCGTCGGACCGAGTCCTCACCGACGACGAAGTGATCCGCCTGGTGACGATCGCGGTGGAGCGGCTCGGTGTCACCGAGGTCCGGTTCACCGGTGGTGAGCCGCTACTCCGGCGCGGGCTGGTGGACATCCTGCGTGCGGTGACCGCGCTGCGCCCGCGGCCGGAGACGATGCTGACGACGAACGGCATCGGGCTGGAGCGACTGGCACCCACGTTGGCCGAGGCCGGCCTCGACCGGGTGAACGTCTCGCTCGACACACTCGACCGGGAGACGTTCCACCAGCTGGCGCACCGCGACCGGCTGGACGACACGCTCGCCGGGTTGCGGGCCGCCACCGCAGCCGGGCTCACGCCGGTGAAGATCAACAGCGTGCTGCTGCGCGGGCTCAACGAGCACGAGGCCGTCGGGCTGGCGGAGTTCGCGCTGGCCGAGGGCCACGAGCTCCGGTTCATCGAGCAGATGCCGCTGGACGCGCAGCACTCCTGGGACCGCGGAGAGATGGTCACCGCCACCGAGATCCTGGCGGCGCTGCGTACCCGCTGGTCGTTGACGCCGGATCCGGCCCATCGGGGCGCGGCACCGGCGGAGACGTGGCTGGTCGACGGGGGCCCTGCCCGGATCGGTGTGATTGCTTCGGTGACCCGCCCGTTCTGCGGAGCCTGCGACCGCACTCGGCTCACCGCCGACGGTCAGGTGCGCAACTGCCTGTTCGCGACCGGCGAGACGGATCTGCGGGGCGCGCTGCGCTCCGGTGCGTCGGACGACGAGATCGCGGAGATCTGGCGGATCGCGATGTGGGGGAAGCTCGCGGGCCACGGCATCGACGACCCGTCCTTCCTCCAGCCCGATCGACCGATGTCAGCGATCGGAGGCTGAGTGAGCATCACCGTGCGGTACTTCGCGGGTGCGCGGGCCGCGGCCGGCGTGGAGGAGGAGACTGCCAGCGCGCAGACGCTCTCCGAACTGCGCGCGCAGCTGGCCGAGGCGCACGGCGAGCGCCTGGAGCGGGTGTTGACGGCCTGTTCGTTCCTGGTCGACGGGGTGGCGGCGCGAGACCTGTCGGCGCCGCTCCCGGCCGGGGGCACCGTGGACGTCCTGCCGCCGTTCGCCGGCGGTTGATTCCTCAGGCTCTTTTCAGGAGCGGCCCCCTACGCTCCGCACGGGTCGGAGAGCGCTAAGGCTCTCTAGGTTTTTCTAGTAAATGCACTAGATAGTGGTAGAGGGGGCAATGCCGCGGTGGGCATCGCACAGATCATCGTGATGATCGTGGTCGTCGTCGCCGTGCTCGGCGGTATCCACACCTACCTGTGGTGGCGGCTGGTCGCGAGCCCGTTCCGGTCGCGGCGGGCCCGGTGGATCGGCGCCGGAGTGCTGTTCGCGATCGTCGGCTTCGCCATGTTCGGCCTGCGCGGCCGCCCGGATTCGTTGCCCGAGCCGCTCGAGACCGTCGTGAGCTGGGGCGGTCCGCTCTGGGTCGCGGTCATGTTCTACCTGCTCATGATCCTGCTCGTGCTGGAGCCGGTGCGGCTGATCGGCCGCGTCCTGCTGGCCCGCCGCGTACGTGTCCGCCGGGCGCAGGTCGCTGCGCTGGTGCCGGCCACAACCACGGCGGACGCCGCGACGGGCACCACCGAGGCACCGGCGGATACCCCGGCTGCGGGCTCGGAGGAAGCCTCGGCAGAGGTCGAGACCTGGGGCCACAACCGCCGCATCTTCCTGGCACGCGCGCTGGCGTTGACCGCGGGCGTCGGCGCGCTCGGAACCGTCGGCTATGGCATCACCGAAGCGCGCAACGTCCGGGTCAAGCGGGTGTCGATCACGCTTCCGCGCCTCGACCCGGCACTGGACGGCTTCCGGATCGCCCTGCTCACCGACATCCACCTGTCGGCGACCCTGCACCGTCCGTTCGTCGACCGTGTCGTCAACAAGGTCAACGCGCTCGACGTCGGCGCGGTCGCGATCGTCGGCGACCTGGTCGACGGCAGCGTGGCCGAACTCGGTGAGGACGCCAAGGCGCTGAGCGAACTCCGCTCGACCCACGGATCGTTCTTCGTCACCGGGAACC
The DNA here is from genome assembly GCF_900143005.1 of Cryptosporangium aurantiacum. Taxonomy (NCBI): domain Bacteria; kingdom Bacillati; phylum Actinomycetota; class Actinomycetes; order Cryptosporangiales; family Cryptosporangiaceae; genus Cryptosporangium; species Cryptosporangium aurantiacum. The sequence continues at coordinate 118,514 of NZ_FRCS01000018.1, read as the reverse complement.
ACGAGTACTACTCCGGCGCCGAGGAGTGGGTCGAGTACCTGCCGACGATCGGCGTTCAGGTGCTGCGGAACCGCCGGATCGAGATCCCCGGCGGAGCGGGTCTCGACCTGGCCGGCGTGGACGACGTCACCGCGGCCCAGTCCGGTGTCCCCGGCCACGGGGCCAACCTCGCGGCGGCCCTGGACGGCCGTGATCGCGACCGGCCGGTCGTCCTGCTCGCGCACCAGCCGGTCCAGTGGCCCGAGGCGGTCGATCGCGGCGTCGACCTGCAGCTCTCCGGCCACACCCACGGCGGCCAGATGTGGCCGTTCACGTACGGCGTCCGGCTGGAGCAGCCGGTGGTGGCCGGTCGCGCCCAGGACGGCGACAGCCAGATCTACGTCAGCCGCGGCGTCGGCTACTGGGGACCGCCGGTTCGTGTCGGCGCGCCACCGGAGATCAGCCTGATCGAACTCCGCGCGCTCTGATGCTCTCTTCACCTCTCTAGGAATTACCGAAGAGAGCGGTAGAGAAGCGCAGAGCCACTCGTCGCGACCCCCGGACGGGGGTCTAGCATTTGCCCCCATAACAAGGTCCAAGCGGGCACTTGACCCGATCCGGCATTATCGGGGGCCTCATGCGTGTCTGCAGCGCAGCAGGCTCGCAGGAAAACTTGACCATCGAACACTGAACCGTTGGGCGCTGCCCCGCGTGACCGGGGCAGCTCCCCGCGGCACGTGCGGCGCGGCGCGGGCGTGACTGAAGAGTGTCCACCGCGGGAAAGGCACTGATTCATGACCCACGCTGTTCCTCGTCCACGCAAGCCCCAGGCGCGCACGAGCACGTCGCGGCACCCGGTCACGCCGGTGCGCCCGTCGACCGCGGCGGATCGGCGCGCGCTCGTGAACCCGGATCGGGTCCCCCTCGATCGGCAACCTCCGCTACCGAAGCGGACGCCGGGGGAAGCGCTGGACGACGTCCACCGGAACAGCATCATCCAGATCAGCCGGGCCCAGCTGGCCGACGGCAACCCACCGAGTTCCGACCGCTGGTTCCGCGCCAATCGCGAACCGGAAGCCTGAGCGCGACACGTCGAGAATTCTCTAGCGAGATCTACCACTCTCGCTAGAAAGCTCGATACGGTCCACGCGCATGGACCCGGTCCGCAATCCGTACGCCCCCGGTGCCGGACAGCGCCCGCCCGAGCTGGCCGGGCGCGACCGCGAACTCGACCAGTTCGACGTCGTGCTCGAACGTGTCTCCCGCCGGCGTCCCGAACGCTCGATGATCCTCACCGGCCTCCGCGGGGTCGGTAAGACGGTCCTGCTCAACGCGCTGCGCTCGCAGGCCATCGGACGCCGCTGGGGCACCGGCAAGATCGAAGCGCGGCCCGACCAGCAACTGCGCCGGCCGCTCACCAACGCCCTGCACATGGCCGTGCGCGAACTCTCGTCCCACCATCGTGCGCTCGACCAGATCGACGACTTCCTCGGCACGCTCAAGGCGTTCGCCCTGCGCTCCAACCCGTCCGGCGGCAAGATCCGCGATCGCTGGCAGCCGGGCATCGACGGCCCGGCCACCAGCGGGCGGGCCGACTCCGGCGACATCGAGATCGACCTCGTCGAGTTGCTCACCGACGCCGCCGATCTGGCCACCGCGGTCGGCACCGGCATCGCGCTGTTCATCGACGAGATGCAGGACCTCGGCGCCGAGGACATCTCCGCGCTCTGCGCCGCCTGCCACGAGCTGTCCCAGACCGGTGCGCCGCTCATCGTCGTCGGTGCCGGCCTGCCGCACCTGCCCGCGCTGCTGTCGGCCAGCAAGTCCTACTCCGAGCGGCTGTTCCGCTACGTCCGCATCGACCGGCTCGACCGCGCCGCCGCCGATCTCGCGTTGCTCGCCCCCGCCGAGCGCGAGGACGCCACGTTCGACGAGGACGCGCTGGCCGCGCTGTACGACGCCGCCGACGGCTACCCGTACTTCGTCCAGGCCTACGGCAAGGTCACCTGGGACGTCGCCCCACGCTCGCCGATCACCGCCGCGGACGTGAAGGTGGCCGCTCCCGAGGCCGAAGCCGAGCTGGCGGTCGGGTTCTTCGGCTCACGCTACGAGCGGGCCACCCCCGCCGAGCGCGAGTACATGCGGGCGATGGCCGAGCTGGAGAACTCGTCCGACGGCGGCGCGGTCTCCACGTCCGAGGTGGCGGTATCGCTCGGACGCAAACCGTCGAGCCTTTCGCCCGCCCGGGACAGCTTGATCAAGAAGGGTCTGATCTACTCCGCAGAACGTGGGACGGTAGCGTTCACCGTGCCGCATTTTGCCCGATACCTCCGGACGCAGCCGACCTGAACTTAGAGAAAGTGGCGGCGACCGGGCAGAGTGAGCGGTGAAAACCTGACCGCCTGGGAGTGGCACGATGACCGACGAGCAGAAACCGCGCTCGGACGAGGGCGACGGCCCGCTGCTCACCGATGACCGCACCGAGGCGCCCATCGGGTCCGGCAAACGCCGGTGGAGCAGGCGGCTGACGACGTTCGCGATGGCGTGCGGCCTGGTGATCGGAGCCGCCGCGCTCACGCTGGAGGTCGAGGAGCAGCGCGACCGCGACCAGCGGAGCCTGATCGTCGCCGAGCAGGAGCGGCTGGATCGGATCGAGAGCGTGCTCACCGCCCCGGACGCAGTCAGCCGGAACACGACGACCGAGAGCGGGCTCCGGCTCTCGACGGTGTTCTCCTCCGAGCACCACGCCGCGGTGGTCACGTACACCGATCTGCCGGACATCCCGGAGCGGCAGACCTACCAGCTCTGGCGGGTCCGGAACGACAAGACCAAGTCGATGCGGATCCTGGCTCCCGGCGCGCGGAAGGGCTCAGCGCTGGTGCTCGACCTCGAAGAGGGGGACGCGGTGGCGTTCACCGTCGAGCCCGAGGGCGGAGTCGGGCAGCCCACCGGCGACATCGTGGTGGGCCTGCCCCTGACCTGAGGCCCTACGCGTCGCGGAGGCGCTGAGGCCTGATCGCCGCCCACTCCAGCGAGTGGCGGATGCCCTCTTCCACCCCGTACTTCGGCTCCCAGCCGAGCAGGTCCCTCGCCAGCCCGTTGCGGGCGTACGCGCCCACGACGTCACCGGGGCGGGCCGGGGCGTCCCGGTGCGGCAGCGGTCCACCGATCACGGCCTCGAACGCCGCGACGAGCTCACGCACGGTCGTTCCGGTGCCGCTGCCCAGACAGATCACCCGGTACCCGTCGTCAGCGGGCACGACGTCGTCGAACCGGCGAAGGCCCTCGACGTGTGCGCCCGCCAGGTCCCAGACGTGGACGTAGTCCCGGATGCCGGTGCCGTCGCGGGTCGGCCAGTCGATGCCGGTGATGCTGAACGTGACGTGGTCCTCGTACGCCTGGACGAGCTTGCCGAGCGCGTGCGAGGGCCTGGCCACCTGGAGGCCGGTCCGCAGCTGCGGGTCGGCCCCGATCGGGTTGAAGTAGCGGAGCGACAGCACCCGCAGCGAGCTGGCCTGCGCGACGTCCCGCAGCACGTTCTCCACCATCACCTTGGTGGTCGCGTACGGGCTCTGCGGGTCGATCGCGGAGTTCTCGTCGACCGAGAAGTCCGGGTCCGCCCCGTACATCGACGCCGACGAGCTGAAGATCAGCCGCTCGCACCCGTTGCGCTGGAGATGCCCGATCAGCTCGATCGACTTGGCGACGTTCTCCCGGTAGTACCGGAGGGGGTCCGCCATCGAGTCCGGGACGACGATCAGCGCGGCGCAGTGGATGACCGCGGCGATCTCGGGGTGCTCGGCGAAGATCCGGTCGACGAGCGCACCGTCGGCGATGTCACCGTGGTAGAACGCCCGCCCTTCGGTGAACTCTCGCCTGCCGGTGACCAGGCTGTCGAGGATGACCGGCTGGATCCCGCCGTCCAGGCAGGCCGAGCCGATCGTGCTCCCGATGAAGCCGGCACCGCCGGTGATCAAGACCTTCACACTCGAGTTCCTTCCGCCGTGTGACAGACCCGATCGTAACGGCCGTCAACGACGCTTCCGGACCGAGACGGAGTGTGCCCCCTCAGGGGCAGGCCACCCACTCGTCAGTACCGTCGTCGAACACCTGGCGCTTCCAGATCGGGATCCGGGCCTTCACCGCGTCGACCAGCTCCGCGCAGAGCACGAACGCCTCGGCCCGGTGCGCGGTGCTCACCGCGCAGGCGAGCGCGGTGTCACCGAGCTTCAGCGGGCCGATCCGGTGGCTCACCGCGACCGCCTCGACGCCGTCGCGCGCAGCGAACTCGGCGGCGATCTCGGCCAGCACCTCACCCGCCGACGGGTGACCGGTGTACTCCAGCTCGGTCACGATCCGCCCGTGGTCGTGGTCGCGCACCACACCGGAGAAGCCCACCACCGCACCGGCGGCCAGCACGGATACCGCCTGCTCGTGCTCGGCGGTCGAGATCGGCTCCTCGGTGACCTGGGCCACCACCACCCGGTGGCCGGCCTGCCGGATCGTCTCGCTGCTCATGGCCCCCATCCAACCACCGGATTCCCGGACCGGCAGCTCAGCCGGGCATCGGGACGAAGTCGGCCTTGGCGCCGGTCGGTGCCGTCGTGTCCGGGCGCACGATGACGAACCCGTCGGCGCCGGCCACGCCCCGGAGCATCGCCGACCCGGCGTGCGGCAGCGTCACCGCGCCGTCCGGCGTGAGCCGGGCCAGCGCGAGGTGCGTGAACGTGCCCCGGCCCGGGACGTCGTTCGCGAGCACCACCGAGGCCAGCGGCGGCAGCGGCGCACCGGCGAGACCGGCCAGCAGCGGCGCCGCGAGCGTCACCAGGCCGATCACCGCCGACTGCGGGTTGCCCGGCAACCCGACCAGCCAGCCGGCGCCCGGCCCCGGCAGCGTCGCGGTGAGCATCGGGAAGCCCGGCCGTACCGCGACCGTGTCGACGACGTACGAGGCGCCCAGCGTGGCGAGCGTGGGGTGCAGGTGGTCCACCGGCCCGTGCATGGTCCCGCCGGTGGTGAGGACGACGTCCGACTGCGCGGCAGCCTCGCGGACCGCGGTCTCGTGCGCCTCCAGCGTGTCGGCGGCGCGGGTCACCGAGACCACGTCCGCACCCAGCCGCCGCAGCCAGCCGGGAAGCGAGGGTCCGAGCGCGTCCCGCACCCGGCCGGCCCCGGGCGGCCCGCTGTCGAGCAACTCGTCGCCGAACACGACCAGCGCGACCCGCGGACGCCTGCGGACGGCCAGCACGTCGTGCCCGCACGCGGCGGCCAGCGCCAGCACGCCCGGCGTCACCCGGACGCCCGGCGGCAACAGGATCTCGCCGGCGGCCGCTTCCTCGCCGGTCGGACGCCACTCCTGCTTCTCCGGCAGCGACGCGGTGACCCAGGAGCCGTCCACCTCGGTGCTCTCCAGCCGGATCACGTGCTCGGTGCCGACCGGCACCATCGCGCCGGTGGCGATCTCCACCGCCGTGCCGGACGTCACCGTGATCTCGCTGGCGTCACCGGCCAGGACCTGACCGACCAGCCGCCACGGCGCCGGGCCGGCCACCGCGTACCCGTCCACGCTGGACGTGTCGAATGCGGGTAGCGCGGTGAGCGTCACCAGCGGAGTGGCCAGTACGGCGCCGTCGGCCTCCGGCAGCGGTACCGGCCGGCCGGGTAGCGGGGTGGCTGCCGTGTGCACGGCCGCTCGGGCGTCGTCCCAACTGATTGGGTGCTTCACGCGTGGCCTCCGGGGTCACTACGCGGGTGGTCTCCGCCACGGAGCTGGTCGACCGCGTGCCCGAGGATCGGGCCGAGCACCGCCAGCCCGTCCTTGGCGCCGCCACGGGAACCGGGCAGGTTGACGATCAACGTCCGCCCGGCCACCCCGGCGAGTCCGCGGGACAGCATGGCGGTCGGAATGCGCGGAACCGCGTAGGCCCGGAGGGCCTCGGCGATGCCCGGCACCTGGTAGTCGAGGACCGCCGCCGTGACGTCCGGTGTGCGGTCGGTCGGATTGATGCCGGTGCCGCCGCTGGTGAACACGACGTCGACGCCGTCGGCGACGGCGCCCCGGAGCGCCTCACCCACCGGCTCGCCGTCCGGCACCACGACCGGCTCACCCACCTCGAACCCGAGCGCGCGCAGGCCCTCGGCCAGCAACGGTCCACTCTCGTCGGAGTACACGCCTGCCGCGGCCCGATTCGAGGCCACGATCACCCGAGCGGTCCTCACCGGTCGGCCGGCCTGCGCCAGGAGCCGGTCTTGCCGCCGTCCTTCGCCTCGCAGCGCACCGCGTCCAGCGAGGCGGCCGGGTCGACGGCCTTCACCATGTCGATCAGCGCCAGCCCGGCGGCGGCGACCGCGGTGAGCGCCTCCATCTCGACGCCGGTGCGGTCGGCGGTACGGGTGGTCGCGGTGATCGCGATCTCTTCGTCGCGAATTTCGAAGTCGACCGTAACGCCGTGCAACGCGATCGGATGACACAGCGGCACCAGGTCGGGCGTCCGTTTGGCGCCCATGATCCCGGCGATCCTGGCCACCGAGATCGCGTCGCCCTTCGGCAGGCCGTCTCGGCGGAGTAGGCCGATGACCTCGGCAGTCGTCCGTAGGAGACCGGTCGCGACAGCGGTGCGGACGGTCGCCGACTTCGCGGAGACGTCCACCATCCGAGCCGCCCCGGCCGCGTCGACGTGACTGAGCTCCGGCATGGCACCAGAGCTTACTGTCCGTCCCGGTGCTGATCGGGCAGCGGTCATCTCAGTTCGATAATGTCCGGTCGTGAACGCACCCCTTCGCGGACGGCTGGCGGACGGCCAACCGGTCTCCCTGCTCGCCGAGCTGGTCGACCCGTCCGAGGCCGAGTCCGCCGCGGCTGCGGGCGCGGAGGGCGTCGGACTGCTCCGCAGCTGGTTCGCCGTGCGCCCGGACGGTGCTCCGCTGCCGGTCGCCGAACAGCAGGCCGGCTACCGACGTGTGCTGCGGGCGTTCCCCGGTGCCCGGGTGGCGGTCGAGGCGCTCGACCCCGGCGAGCGCCAGGGCGCGTTCGGCATCCGCGGCGTGCGCGCGCTGCAGGCCCGTCCCGACGTCCTGTCCATTCAGTTGGACGCTGTGTCGGGCGCCGCCCGCGAGACCGGCGCCGAGCAGGTGGACGTCGGGATCGTCACGGCGATGGTGACCGAGCCGGAAGAGGTGGCGTGGTTCCTCGAGGAGGCGCGCTTCGGCGGGGTCGCGACCGCCGGTGTGCTCGTTGATCTGCCCGCCGCTGCGGTGCTCGCCGGCACGATCCTGCGAGCGGCGTCGTTCGCCACGATCGACACCGACGGGTTGACGCGGTACGCGGTCGCAGCCGACCGGGCGGCGGGCACCGGACGCTGGTACGACCCGTGGCAGCCGGCGACGCTACGGCTGGCCGAGCTCGTGGGGGCGTCCGGGTCGTTGGCGGGTAAGGAGATCAGCGCTCGGGGCGCCGGTGCGGCCGACCCGCTGCTCGCGTGTGTCCTGATCGGTCTGGGCGTCACCAGCCTGGTGCTCCCGCCCGACCGCTTCGAGCCGGTCCGCGCCGAGTTGGCCCGGCACGCGTTCAGCGACTGCCTGCGGTACGCCGAGCTGGCCACCCGCGCAGCGTCCGCTGAAGACGCCCGCCGCCGCGTCCACGCGGCGATCGATCGCTAGCCCGTCGTTCGGGTGTGGGTGACCACTTCACGTAACGATGTGCCGGCGCCGATGCGCTGCCAGCGGCGTTGCGTCCAGGCGTGCAGCGTCCAGCCCTCGCGGGTGACCGCCGCGAGCACCCGCCCGTAGCGCTGCGCGACCTCCTGCAGCAGCGTCGGGATTCCGGTCTCGACGTCGACCGCGCGGCCGTGCTGCGCCGGGCTCAGCGGCTCGGTGCGAGCCACGTCGTGCTCGATCCCGCCGAGGCGCTGGGGGAGCGCGGCGAGCACGCGCCCGACGGCGTCGCCGAGCGTCAGGTCGATTTCCGGCGGGGCGTACCGGCTCTTCGCTCCCCGGTGGGTCACCGCGAGGCCCCACCGCAGGCGTCCGCGTGGATCGACGGCGATCGCGATCTCTGCCCGGGCGTCGACCCCGAGCACTGGCCTCAGCAACGATTCCACTGGCACGTCACCCGGTGGGCGGACGAAGTAGACGAGGCGCCCGCCCGGCCGACCGGCGGTGAGCCGCGCCAGGTACTCGGCCACGACCTCGCGCGGGTCGCTCAGGTCGGTGGCGAGCACACCCTCGCGCGCCAGCGCGCCGATCGAGCGGATGCCGTGGCTGCACAGCCAGTCCACATCGGTGCCGAACGCCTCGGCCCAGGCCACCGCGGTCAGCTCGCGCGGCACCCGGGCACACCGGACGCCCTGATCGTTGACGAAGAACTCGACGTTCGGCGTCTTACCGATCCGGAGGTTCGTGGTCTGGCCACGGCCGTCCGGACCGATCAGCGTGACCACCGCACCCAAGTGAACCAGGCGGGTGTCGTCGCAGCCGGAGCAGTACGGATCCGGCGCCCGGCCGACACCCGCGCAGCGCGGGCAGTCCGGCGTGGCGACGTCGTCCAGGTAGGTGCACGAGCACTCGCGCCAGGCGACGCCCGAGACGCAGCGGGCGCACCGCTGGGTGGGGATGGACGGACCCAGCCACGGCGGCGTCCGCAGTTCGTCCACCCGGCCGACGACGCGCTCGACAGTGGACCGGACCTGACCGGTTTGCTGCGCCGCGAGCAACTCCCGCTCCTCGACGACGGTGAGCGCGGACAGCTGCCAGCGGCCGTCCCGCCAGGTCGCACTGCCACCGTCCGCTCCACTCGCGGTGATCGTGACGGCCGCGACCAGGTCCTCGACGGTCCACGCCGAGGTGCCGTCACCGGCCGGCGGCGGGGAGGCGACCACCCAGTGACCGGCGGCGGTCGTCGCGCCCTTGGCCTGCTCGACGAGGTCTGACGGGGTGTGGGCGAGTAAGGACTCGGTGAGCGTCGCGGTGCCCGGGTACCAGGCCTGGCCCTGGCGCGGCTGCGCACCGGGCACCTCGTAGGCCACCGACCAGAACCCGTCCAGGAAGCGGACGACGAGGTCGAGCCGACCGGCGTCGGCGGCGCGGCGGAGCTCCACCAGCCGCTGTTCCGGGTCCACGTGCGCCCGGACGCCTGCCGGGTAACCGACGTACAGGTGCCAGCGACGACGCCCGGCCCACTCGGCGATCGCGGCCTGCTCGGCGGCGGACTTCTCCGCGTTGGGCGCCGCCAGCGTCCAGGTGTCGGGCAGGTAGATCGGCGTGGCGAGGTCAGCGCTGGCCAGCGGCCGGTCGAGCATGTCGTAGAGCGTGTCGACGCCGACCCGCGCGGCGAGTTCGCGGACGATCGCTGACAGATCGATCATCCAGCGGCCGGGACGAGCCTCCCACGGCACCGGCTCGAAAGCGCCGGGGACGACCTGGACGGAACCGGTCTGCCCGGTCACCGCGTTGACAACGGTGACGACACCCTGGGCACGCAGCGAGCCGCCCTGCCGGCACGGGAAACACATGACGGTGGTCTCGCCGGAGCCCCGGCAGATCTCACAGTCCGGGTACGGGTCGGAGTCGGAGAGGAGGAGGCGGCCGCTCACCAGGAACTCAGTGCCGTTGTGCCGACAGGCGCACGGAGCGATCCTGAACCCGAGACCGTCGCACGCCGGACAGGCGATGAGCGCGGGCTCGACCGGAGCGGTGTCTGCCATGGAACCTCTTCGGGTTGCCTCGACCCTGATGTCGCATACGTCCGTAACGCTTTCCCTACCGAAGGTAGACAGAGCGTGTTGGACGAGCGCTTCACGGTAGCGTTTGTACCGGCGTTGCGGGAGGGGTATCTGTTAAACATTGCCGTACGTTTGGCAACCGTCCGAATAATGCTCCATTAAGTCCTGCTTTGAACATTTCTCAGTTTTAGGCGCCATTAAGGTTTTATCGCCCCGCGAGAGCGCTTGTCGGGCACCGCTGCCTTCACGCAGGTCATCCCGGATCCCGCCGGAGGCGCGGCGAGGGCCCCATCATCGCGGACCTCTGCACCAGACTGTGACAGGGTTGTGTCAACACCATCAGACAGTGGCGTAATCAGGCCTCAACGAGCGTGGACGCCGCGTGAGGCGCGGGAATCCCGGATCTGCCCCCACCGAAATTCAGCCCTGCGTTTGGCCTGGTCAGGACGTGGCATACGTATCCTTAACAGGTCTAAAGGCGCGCGAACCAGACTCGCGCGGTCGGAGGGGCGGGAAAGATGTCCGGACTACCGAAGAACCATAAGTTGGGGAAGGTCTACCGGTACGGCGGCGGCTTCATGGGCCTGGTACTGCTGACATTCGGAATCCTGGGCTTCGCCAACCAGCTCGAGTTCTTCTCCACCGAGGGCAAAGAGGTTGCCGGACTCTCGTCAAACGGTGCGCTGGCGCTGATCTCCGTCGTAGTAGGTCTTTGCCTGCTCGGCTGCGCCGCCGTCGGTGGTAATACCGCGTCGTGGGCGAACAGCGCCTTCGGCTGGGCGTTCATCCTCAGCGGCCTGGTCAACATGACGATCATGCGGACCGAGTTGAACTTCCTCGCGTTCCGGATGAGCAACGTCATCTTCTCGTTCGTGGTGGGCGTCGCGCTGATCACGTTCGGGATGTACGGGCGGGTGAGCGGAACGCTGCCGCCGGACAACCCGTACTGGCGGGAGCGGCACGGCCTGCCGCCGGAGGTGCAGGAGGGCGAGGACCTGCGGCTGGAGTCGATGCTCGGTGCCGCGACCGACGGCGACCGGGGTTCCGACCCACACAACATGGCCGGCGTGCCGCGTCACACGTCGACCGGCGCACCGATTCCGGTGCTGTCCGGCGGACCGATCCTCTCCGGAGCTCCGGCCCAGCCGGTACACAAGCCGCGCTGACGCGGACGATTTGTAGCGGGCCCTGTCTCCCTGGGAGGCAGGGCCCGCACCAGATGGTGGCGTCCCGGACCACCATCTGTGGCGGCCGCTCGGCGGGCGGCGTGAGGGTGGGCGGTCAGTGGGGAGCCCGGCGGGCGGCGAGGAGTCGGGCGGGCGTCAAGCCGGTCAGCGCGCGGATCTCACGGGAGGCGTGCGGCTGATCGGCGTAGCCCGCCGCCGCAGCCGCGGCGCCGACCGCGTAACGGTCCTCCTCGGCGCGCCGCAGGAATTCGTGCACACGCGCCACCCGGTGCAGCGTCTTCGGTGTCAGGCCGGTCTCTGCTCGCACCAGGCGGCGGAGGTGTCGGGACGAGAAGCCGGTGCGGTCGGCGACCGTGTCCACCGCCGGGGCGTCGGGCGCGGTCAGCGTGCGGACGATCGCCACCGTGGCACGGTCCGGCCGGACGTCCCGCCACCGCTCGCGAAGCCAGGCGCCCGCCGCGGCCCCGGGCGCCCAGACCGCCTCGGCTACCAGGCGGGCGGAACGTCCGTCGAGAACCGCGTCGAGCGGGAACGAACGGTCGGTCAGCTCATCGGCGTCGACGCCGAAAACCGCGCGGATCGCATACGGCTCCAGCCGCAGGCCACGGACGTGCGACCCGTCGGACAGCCTGGGCAGGTCGACCCGGGTCGCCGGGCCGACGAGCTGGGCTGCGCCATCGTCACCGACCAGGATGTCCGCGCAGTTGTCCGGAATGACGCGGTGGATCAGCAGCCCACCGGTGATCCGCTGCTCCCACCCGCAGCGCGCGACATGGCCGAGGCCCAGCGGCGGGTACTCCCGATACTCGTTCCGCCCGACGTGGCCGATTCGTTCAAGACCGTCCGCCGCCGGCCCGCCAGAGTGATCGGCATGGATCAGAGACTCAACGTCATCACGCTGGGCGTCCGCAATCTGGACGCCACTCGCCGGTTCTTCGTCGACGGCCTGGGTTGGAAGCCGCACCTCGACGTCCCCGGAGAGGTCATCTTCTTCCAGGTCGGTCATGGACTGCTCCTCTCGCTCTGGGATCGCGAGGCGATGGCGGCCGAAGCCGGCGAATTCCATCGGGGTGACGCCGCAGCGCCGATCACCCTCGGCCACAACGTGTCCTCCGAGGACGAGGTGACCGCCGTACTCGATCGTGCCACCGCAGCGGGAGGAACGGTCACCGGTCCGGCCGAGCGCCGGGACTGGGGCGGCGTCTCCGGGTACTTCACCGACCCCGACGGTTACCGCTGGGAGGTCGTCCACAACCCGGGTCTGTCGTTCGCGCCCGACGGCACGATCACGTTCGCTCCGCCCCAGGCCTGACTCACGGCTTCCAGTCCGGGGTGCGGCCGAGGAAACGCAGGAGTCGGGCCGCCGCGCCGTCGCCGGACTCGGAGTCCTGCGCGGGCCCGAACGCGAACGCACGCAGCGGTCCGGCGATCGTCTCCGCAATCGGCGTCAACTGTTCCGCGAGCTCGTCGGAGAGCGGCGACGGCACGCCGATCGCGACCGCGATGTCCCAGGCGTGCACCGCGGCGTCGAGAGCTGCGGCGTCGACCACCTGTTCGGCTGACAGCGGCCCGATCGGCAGCGGGCACGGCACCTCGGGTGTCGCGGGAGCGACGGTGGCGAACGCTGCGGTCGTGACGGAGAGCGCCGACTCGAGATAACCCTGCGCCGACTCCGGCGCGTTCTCGGACGGTGCGAACGGGTCTTCGGTCGGCCCGCCGCTCCCCGTGATCGCCGCCGCATATCCGCGCTGGTCACCGGCCGCGTGGCGGAGCACCTGCGCGACGTTCCAGTGCTCGCACGGCGTGTGGCGGGCCCAGTCGGCGTCGCCGAGCTGCGCTGCCACGGACCGCAGCGCCTGGTGTGCCTGCTCCAGCGTGACCCACTCGGTGGTCGAGGACATCGGGGCTCCTATCTCCGGAACGGAACGTGCTGTTCCGTTCTGGGACCGAGCCTATCGGAATGGATCGTTCCGTTCAAGGGGCTATGCTGACCGCATGCCGAGCACCGGTTTGAGTGGGCGCAAGGCCCAAGCTGCCCGCAACGATCAGACGATCCTCGCGGCGGCCCGCGAAGTGTTCCTGCACGACCCGACCGCACCGATGTCCGCGGTCGCCGAGGCGGCCCACGTCGGTATCGGGGCGCTCTACCGCCGTTACGCGAGCAAGGAGCAACTGCTCCGGACCCTGTGCGCGGCCGGGCTACAGCGATTCGTCGAGATCGCCGAGCACGGGGCCACGGTTGAGGACGCCTGGGAAGCGTTCGCCGGGTACGTCAGCGCCGTGGTTGATTCCGACGTGCATTCGCTCACTGTCCACCTCGCCGGGACGTTCACGACGACCCCCGAACTGAGCACCCTCGCCGGGCGGGCCGCCGAACTCGGCAACGCGCTGTTTCGCCGGGCGCAGGAGGCCGGCGCCCTGCGTCCGGACCTTCACCCCGCCGACGTGCCGATGCTGTTCGAACAGCTCGCCGCCATTCGTTTCGGCGACAACGAACGCACGGCGGCGCTGCGCCGCCGGTATCTCACGCTCCTGCTCGACGCCCTGCGGCCGGAGTCGGCCAGGACGCCGCTGCCCGGCGAGGCGCCGACCCCGGACGAGCTGAGCGGCCGTTGGAGGCCGACAGAGCCCGCGTAACCAGGTTCTTGTGGTCAGACACCCGTGCTCATGTCGACAAATCGACTGAAGTGCCCCTGGAAGGCCACGGTCACCGTGTCGGTCGGGCCGTTACGGTGCTTGGCCAGGATGAAGTCGGCTTCACCTGCGCGCGGGGACTCCTTCTCGTAGTAGTCCTCGCGGTGCAGCAGTAGCACCATGTCGGCATCCTGCTCGATCGACCCCGATTCACGCAGGTCCGACAGCTGTGGACGCTTGTCGGTGCGCTGCTCCGGGCCACGGTTGAGCTGCGAGGCCGCGATCACCGGCACCTCGAGCTCCTTCGCCAGCAGCTTGAGGCCACGCGAGAGTTCCGCGACCTCCTGCTGGCGGGACTCGACCCGCTTGTTGCCGGTCATCAGCTGCAGATAGTCGATGACGACAAGACGCAGGTCGTGGCGCTGCTTGAGCCGCCGCGCCTTCGCCCGGATCTCCATCATCGTCATGTTCGGCGAGTCGTCGATGAACAGCGGCGCTTCGCTGACCTCGCCGATGCGCCGGGCCAGCTTGGTCCAGTCGTCCTCGGAGAGCTGCCCGGAACGCAGGTGGTGGAGCGGCACGCGAGCCTCGGCGGAGAGCAACCGCATGGTGATCTCGATCTTCGACATCTCCAGGCTGAACACCGCCGAGGTGAGCCGGTTGCGGATCGACGCCGAGCGGGCGACGTCGAGGCCGAACGTGCTCTTACCGAGACCGGGACGGGCCGCGACGATGATCAGCTGGCCGGGGTGCAGGCCGTTCGTCAACCGGTCGAGGTCGGCGAACCCGGTCGGGACGCCGCTCATCACGCCACCGGTGGCGCCGATCGCCTCGATCTCGTCCATCGTCGGCTGGAGCAGCTCTTCGAGGACCGTGTAGTCGTCGCTGGTGCGCTTCTCGGTGATCTCGTAGACCGCCTGCTGCGCCATGTCGACGACGTCGTCCACCTCGCGTCCGGCGCCGGCGGCCGAGCCGTACCCGAGCTGGACGATCCGGGTGCCTGCCTCGACCAGGCGGCGGAGGATCGCACGTTCGGCGACGATCCGCGCGTAGTAAGCGGCGTTGGCGGCGGTCGGCACCTGCTGGATCAGCGTGTGGACGTACGGAGCACCGCCGACGCGGGCGAGCTCGGCACGGTCGGCCAGAGCGGCGACGACCGTGACCGGGTCGGCGGGTTCACCGCGGCCGTAGAGGTCGAGGATCGTGTCGAAGACGAGCGCGTGCGCGGGCTTGTAGAAGTCGTTGGAACGGACGATCTCCACGACGTCGGCGATCGCGTCCTTGGAGAGCAGCATGCCGCCGAGAACGCTCTGCTCCGCGGCGAGGTCTTGGGGAGGCGTGCGGTCGAAGTCGCTCGGTGGGGCGTAGGACTCGACCTCGTCGCTGACGGCCACCCGCGTCCCTCCCCGGCACTCCAGCGCCCCCGTCAACCCGGAGCACGTCACCACTGTCGTACCGGATGGGTCCGACAGTTCCCGCTGAGCCGGGTGAGTCGACGATAGAAAGCCGGGGCGGCTGCGGACAAACCGGCCTGTGCACAGGCCTGTGGACAACGTTGTGGAAGACGGGGGGTAACTCTGTGTGGGATCTGTGCAGGAAGGTGTGAACGAGGAAGTATTTTCGGGCCGAATTAGGCCTCTGAACTGCGGAAACGTGCGTCCACCGGGTGTGGACGGGAATTAGTCAGCCCGACACCGTCGACGTTGGTGACGGTGGGTAACGCGCCGCATCGCTGTGTACATGCGCTGTCCACAGCCGAGTGGACACCCGCTCACCGCCGACGGGGAGCCGGCTCCAGAACGATGCGGCGGGCAGTGTCGCGGGTGATCGTGTGGACGGACGCGTAACCCGGCTCGCCTTCCTCGGTCAGCGGGCGTAAGCGTGTCCAGCGCCGCCAGTGGCGCTGCACCGTCCGCGCCGGGACCTTCCGGCCACGGATCCGTTGACCGTCCAGCGACTCGGCCAACGAGACGTTGAGCCACAGCAGGATCGCCGGACGACGAGACAACCGCGCGACGATGCTGAGCAGGCGCCTGGCCCAGCCACGGGTGGCCGTGTCGTGGAGCACGATCGTCTTCCGGCCGGGTAACGCGAGCAGCAGCCGGAGGTAGTGCTCGGCGTAGACCAGCGGACGCCAGATCCGGTATCCGCGCCGGCCGCCGAGCAGGCGCTCCCAGCGCGTCCGGATGTCCTCGGGGTCCCGCACGCTGAACACGCCCCGCGGCGACGTGACGCGCAGCCGGTGCAGCAGCGTGCTCTTCCCTGCGCCGGGGACGCCACCGACGACCACGAACGCGCGGCGCGGCAGCGGAAGCCGGGGCGCCTCACCGGGATCGGGCTCGGTCGGGCCGAGGCGCGCGGGGCCACCGCGCCGAGACGCCCCGCCGCGTGGGGCGCGGGTCGCGGCCGGCACCGGCTCCGGTGGACCGGCCTGATCGGTGCTGGGGGTAGGAGGGGCGAAGAACAAGGCGGATGAAAGAACGGCTGTCCCGACTCTCATGCTTCAGTGTGCACACGCCCGCGCAAGATTCGGCTGTGTCCAGTCACCACACGGACACTTCAGGCGTCAGTCGTGACCAAGCGCACACGTTCCGTCTCTCTACGGTAGCCAGGACACGTGTTCATGAAGCAGCGTGTAACCGACAAACGCGACGATGTCGATCAGGGCGTGCCCGATCACGAGCGGCCACAGCCGGTTGGTGCGCTGCCAGAACCGGCCGTAGACCAGCCCCATGAGCAGGTTGCCGAGGAAGCCGCCGAAGCCCTGGTAGAGGTGGTACGAGCCGCGCAGAACCGCCGCGGCGAGCAGCGACTTGTTCTCGCCCCACCCGAGTTGCCGCAGCCGGGTGATGAAGTACCCGACGACCAGCACCTCTTCGGCCCACGCGTTCGCGATCGCCGCGATGATCAGCACCGGCGCACGCCACCAGACGTCGTTCAACGCCGCGGGCACCACGGTCAGGTTGATCCCGATCGCCCGGGTGACCAGGTAGAAGGCCAGGCCGGGTAGCCCGATCAGGGCCGCCAGCCCCGCGCCGCCCGCGAGGTCCCCGCGGATCCGGTCCCGACCGAGCCCGATCGCCCGCGGGGCGATACCCGAACGCCAGAGCAGGTACAGCCCGAGGCCGCCCCAGACGCCGAGCTGACCGGCCGACAACAGCTGATAGGCCAGGTCGATCAGGTTCGCCGCCGCACGCGACACGTTGAGCGCCACGGTCTGGTCCGACAGCGGTTCGGGCTGCAGCAGCGAGTCCAGCAGCGACAACAGGCTCCGGACGCCGGAGAGCCCGAGCGTCAGGGCGAAGACCAGAAAGACCTCGATCGCGAGGGCACGCCGCTCGGCGGGGTCGGTCACCACAGTCGGCTCCGCCGGCCGAGCGGGCGCCAGGATCGTCCGCACGCTCACCGGAGCAGGTTACTCAGCCTGCCCGTGCCCTGCCTGCACCGCGCCACGCACGGCACGGCACGGCACCGCGCCACGCACGGCACCGCGCCACGCACGGCACCGCGCCACGCAGGGCACGGGCCACGCACGGCACAGGGCCGCGCCACGCACGGCACCCGCGCCGCGCCACGCACCGCACGGCACGACACGGACCGGGCCACGGAGACGGCGATGGCCGGCCCGGAGACCCGGGCCGGCCATCAACGACGAGCGAGACTTACTTGTCCGCGACGACGTCGAGCGAGATCTGCGCGGAGACGTCGGGGTGCAGCCGCACCGCGACCTTGTGCGACCCGGTCGTCTTGATGTGACCGGGCAGCTCCAGCCGACGCCGGTCGAGCTCCGGACCGCCGGCGCGGACCACGGCCGCGACGACGTCGGCAGCGGTGACCGAACCGAACAGCCGGCCGCCCTCGCCTGCGCGAGTAGCCAGCTGAACCTTCAGCTTCTCGACCTGGCCCTTGATCTCCTGGGCGTGGTCGAGGTCGCGCACCTGACGGGCGTCGCGCGCCCGCCGGATCTGAGCGACCTGCTTCTCCTGACCGCGGGTGGCCAGGATGGCCTTGCCCTGCGGCAGCAGGAAGTTACGGCCGTAGCCGTCCTTCACCTCGACGATGTCGCCGGGCGAACCGAGGCCACTGACCTCAGAGGTGAGGATGATCTTCATTTCCTCGCCCTCCTCAGCGCGCGGTGCTGGTGTAGGGCAGCAGCGCCATCTCGCGGGCGTTCTTGATCGCGCGGGCGATCTGCCGCTGCTGCTGGCTCGACACACCGGTCACTCGACGGGCACGGATCTTGCCGCGGTCGGAAATGAACTTCCGCAGCAGCGCCGTGTCCTTGTAGTCGATGTAAGTGATCTTGTCTTTGTCGAGCGGGTTGATCTTCTTCTTGGGCTTCCGCACGGGCGGCTTGGCCATGGGTCTTCCTTACTCTGCTTCACTCGGCGTCGAACACGAGTGAGTGCGATCGGTGGCTCTACGCGGCTGTGGCCGACGCTGCCGTTAGAACGGGGGCTCGTCGCTGAACGAGCCGCCCCCGCTGCCTGCTGGCGTCGCCACGGCCCACGGGTCGTCTGCTGGCGCCCCACCGCCGGTGTTGCCGCCGCCGGACGAGCCGTAACCGCCGCTGCTGCTGCCACCACCGCCGCGGGTGGTCTTGTTGACCCGCGCGGTCGCGCTGCGGAGCGACGGGCCGACCTCGTCGACCTCGACCTCGAATACGGTGCGCTTCTCACCCTCGCGGGTCTCGTAGGACCGCTGCCGGAGCCGGCCCTGCACGATGACCCGCATGCCGCGCTGCAGCGACTCGGCTACGTTCTCGGCCGCCTGCCGCCAGACGTTGCAGGTGAGGAAGAGGCTCTCGCCGTCCTTCCACTCCCCGCTCTGCCGGTCGTAGGTACGCGGCGTCGAAGCGAGCCGGAATTTAGCCACAGCTGCGCCACTGGGGGTGAAGCGCAACTCGGGGTCGTCAACCAGGTTGCCGACCAGGGTGATGACGGTTTCGCCTGCCATGGGGTGCGATCCTCCTCAACCGATCTCGTCACTGAGTTCTCGAACTGCTGCTTGGTCGCTCAGCCTGCCCGAGGGGTACGACGAAATCGGTTGCTCTCAGCGCCTCAGCGCTGGTCGGGTCGGATGACCTTGGTCCGCAGAACGGACTCGTTGAGGTTCAGCTGACGGTCGAGCTCCGCGACAGCCGGAGGCTCCGAGTTCAGGTCGACGATGGCGTAGATGCCTTCGACCTTCTTGTTGATCTCGTACGCGAGCCGACGCCGGCCCCAGACGTCGACCTTCTCGACGCTGCCACCGGACGTACGGATCACGTTGAGGAACGTGTCGAGCGAGGGAGCGACGGTGCGTTCCTCGAGATCAGGGTCGAGGATCACCATGACTTCGTAATGACGCAAGGTGGAACCCACCTCCTTTGGACTCAGGCGGTCACGGTCGGTCCGTGACAGGAGGGTCGATCGCGTCATGCAATCCCGACCACCCTACCAGCGCAGACGGAGTGCTACCGACCGCCGCCGCGCCGCCTGTGGATCGTCACCCGCGCTTCCGGCGTAGCGTCCGCGCCTTCCTGGCGGCCTGCGAGTGGGCGCCGACCTCGACCACCGGTCGATACGCGAGCACCGTGCGGAACGCGGCCGCGCCCAGGCCGGCGATCACCACGGCGGTGAGCAGGACGACGAGCCCCAGCTGGTCATGGGTGCTGGAGAACCCGGGGAACGGGGGCAGTACCGGGGAGACCTCGGCGTCCGCCGGGTCCAGATCGGGTGAGCCTGGCCGCTCACCCTCCGGAGTCACCGCGTCGTCGGCGTCGTCCCGTCCCCGGTCTTCGGAAGGGCCGGTGGGCGACGGCGAGGAACTCGGGTGCACGGAGGCCGAGCTGCTCGGCGCGAGAGGGATCACCGCGCCGCTCCGGGTGCTGGGGGTCGCGCCGGCGGGCCCGCTCGGTGCCGACCCGTCGTCGGGGCCCGGCGACTCCGACCGACGCTGGTCGGCGCTGTCCGGCCCGGACGTCGACCTCGGTTCCGCCTCGTCGGGCGAGGCCGCGAGCACGGTGACCCGCCCGGCCGAGGACGTCAGTGCCCCCACCAGCGGGACGTTCGCCGCGCTCGCGACGGCGGTGAACGTCTCGGCCCTGGTGGTGCCGGTGAACAGCATCGACGCCGAGCCGCCCGGCTCTACGCGGGTGGACTCCCCGCCCACCGTGACCCTGAGCACGACCGCGGTGGCGTTCACGAAGAGAACCTCGCCGCCGGCCGGAACCGTCACCGCGGTCGGCCCGACCGTGATCGCGCTGAGCACCCCGACGACGTTCAACACGCTGTTGAACGTCATCGTCGCGTCGGCTGCCCGCACGGGCGCCGGACCTAACGACGTCAGCGCTGACAGCGCGGCCAGGAGCAGGGTGATCGTGCGCTGCTGCCGTCTCGACACCGGCCCTCCCCAGACGTTCGGTACGCACAACGACGCCCCACCGCACCGGTGACGCCCGGGAGCCGCGGGCAGTGTGGCCGAACTCTCCGTAACGTCGTAGCCCTGCCCTAAGCTCGCGCCATGCGTATCGGTGCCCATGTCGACCCCGCCGACCCGCTGGCCGCCGCCTCCGTTCGCGGCGCCGACGTGGTCCAGTTCTTCCTCGGTGACCCGCAGGGATGGAAGAAACCGGTGCCGCGCGAAGACGCTGCCGCGTTGATCGCCAGCCCGGTCGACGTCTACATCCACTCGCCGTACGTCATCAACCTGGCCAGCACGAACAACCGGATCCGGATCCCGTCCCGGAAGTTGCTCGGCCAGCACGCCGAGGCGGCCGCAGCGGTGGGCGCCAAGGGGCTGATCGTGCACGGCGGTCACGTCGGCAAGGGTGACGACGCCGAGGTCGGGTTCGACAACTGGCGCAAGGCGTTCGCCCAGGTCGCCGAGTCCGGTGGATTCCCGCTGCCGATCCTGATCGAGAACACCGCGGGCGGTGACAACGCGATGGCCCGCCGGTTCGACCGGCTGGCCCGCCTGTGGGACGCGATCGGCGAGTACGAGCCCGGCTTCTGCCTGGACACGTGTCACGCCCACGCCGGCGGCGAGGATCTGCTCGGCGTCGTCGATCGGGTCAAGGCGATCACCGGCCGCATCGACCTGGTGCACGTCAACGACTCGAAGGACCCGTTCGACTCCGGCCGCGACCGGCACGAGAACCTCGGCAGCGGCCAGATCGACGCCGACTTGCTGGTGGCCACCGTCGCTGCGGCCGGGGCGCCGGCGATCTGCGAGACGCCCGGCGGGGACGACGGCCAGTCCGCGGACATCGCTTTTCTCCGGGAACGGCTGGCCAAGTGAGCGGTTCGCACGAAGGCAGCGCCCCACCCGGCGACGCCCCGACCGACGACACCCATCCGAACGACGACCACCCCGACGACGCCCCCAGCCCGGACGGCACGCGCCCGGACGGCACGCGCCCGGACGGCACGCGCCCGGACGGCACGCGCCCGGACGACACAGGCCCGGACAGCACAGGCCCGGACGGCGAGCACCCCGAGAAACGCCGTCGGCCTGACGTCCACAAAGCAGTGAAGGCGCAGCCGAACGCAGACGTTCGGCAGGCGACACCGCGGTGGCGTTACCTCCTGCACCGATTCACGACCAGTGAGTTCACCCTGGTCGGTCTCGGCTTCGCACTCGTCGCCGTGGTCATGACCTGGCCGACGCTGAAGAACCCGTCCACCACGGTCCCGCAGGACGTGTTCGACCCGCTGCTGATCGCCTGGGAGCTGGCCTGGGGCGGGCACGCGCTGCTGACCCAGCCGGACGCGCTCTGGCAGTCCAACGCGCTCTACCCCGAGGCCGACTCGTTCGCGTTCACCGACAGCCTGCTCGGTTACGCGCCGCTCGGCTTTGTCGGCGAGGGGCCGGCCGCCGCGCTGGTCCGGTACAACGTCGCCTACGTGTTGGCGTTCTATTTGGCCTCGGTCGGCGGATACGCGCTGGCGAAGCGGCTGGGCTCGGCGTGGCCCGGTGCGGTGCTGGCCGGTCTCGCGATCGGCTACGCGCCCTGGCGGCTCGGCCAGGCGGGCCACCTGCACGTGCTCTCGACCGGCGGGATCGCGCTGGCGCTCGCCGCGTTGGCGAAGGGCCACGGGTGGTCCCTGACGCGTGGCTACCGGCCCGAAGAGGTTCGCCCCGGCTGGGCCGCCGTGGGCTGGGGCCTGGCGTGCTGGCAGATCACGATCGGGTTCGGCATCGGGCTGCCGTTCGGTTACGTCCTCGGCGGGGTCTGCGTCGCGTCCGCGATCGGCTGGCTCGTCACCGGGCGCCCGCGCCTACGCAAGGGCCTCCTGATCGCGGACGCCGGAGGCGCACTCGCGTTCCTCACGATCACGGCGCTGATGGCCCGGCCGTACCTGCGTGTGGTCGAGGCACACCCGCACGCCCGGCGCACCGAGAGCGACCTGACGCTGTTCTCCCCACCGCTGCGGGGCTTCCTCACCGCACCGGAGACCTCGTGGCTCTGGGGTGAGAGCTCCGCCCAGTCCCGCAGCACGCTGCTCTGGGCACCGGAGATGACGATGCTGCCCGGCGTCTTCCTCCTGGCCTGTGCGGCGGTCGGCCTGTTCTTCAGCGTCTGGACCGTGCGGCAGCGCCTCTGGCTGGCGGTCGCCACCGTGGTCAGCGTCGTTCTCGGGATGGGCACCACGTTCTTCGGCGGCGAACCCGGTTACCTGCTGCTCTACCGGTACCTGCCGGGTTGGGACGCGATCCGCACGCCCGGTCGGCTGGTCATCTGGACCACGCTGGTGCTCGCGTTGCTCGCGGCGGGCGCGGTCACCGCGTTCGGCAACCGCCTGGCGCCGCGAACGCACCCCCGAAAAACAGCAAGGCTGGTCGTCGCCGCCGCACTGGTTCCGGCGCTCCTCGTAGGCGTCGAAGGCCTCAACACCACACCGCACCCGACTGCGCCCGCCGTGCCGCAGTCGTTCCGTGGCATCACCGGACCGGTGCTGGTGCTGCCCAGCGACGCCCGCGACCAATGGCCGATGCTCTGGTCCACGGACGGGTTCCCGAAGATCGTCAACGGCGTCTCCGGGTTCACGCCGAACTCGCAAGAGCAGATCCGAGCGGCGGCGACGGTCTTCCCGTCCGCGGAGAGCATCCAGTACTTCCGCGACCTGGGAATCAAGACCGTGCTCGTCCTCCGCGAGGGCGACTACAGCGCCGTCGGAACGGACTACGAGCGGATACTCACGGCCAGTGTGGACGGACTGCCGCTGTCACGTATCGACCGCGGCGACGGGGTGCTTTTCGAGCTGCGGTGATCGGGGTGGCGGGGTGCTCTCGTCGAGCACTCCGCCCTCCGGATCGTCGACGCCGTCCCGTCGGACGACGTCCAGCTCCGGCCGCAGCGCCTCCCGCACTACCAGCCCGCACAGAACCGCGACGCTGAGCCAGCGGGCGATGCTGGCCAGCGTGAACGCCGCTTCCGGCAGCACCGCGTTCTTGCCGCCGGAGACACGGATCAGGATCTGGTAGAAGCAGAAGAAGTAAGCCAGTTCGCAGGCCTGCCAGATCAGGATCGCGCGCCACTTCGGCCGGGCCAGCACCGCCAGCGGAACCAGCCACAGCACGAACTGCTGCGACCACACCTTGTTCGTCAGCAGGAACGCGGCGACGACGAGGAACGCCATCGCGCCCAGCCGCGGCCGACGGGGGGCGAACATGATCAGCGCCGCGATCCCGATGCAGCAGAGGGCATAGAGCACCCACGCGGTCGCGTTCAGCGCCGGAATGTGGTCACCGAGCCAGACGAATGGCGGTAGACCCAGATCGGGTTTGCCCTCCGCGGTCCGGCCGACCGGAATGTGCGTGCCGATGTACCAGAACGTGCCCCAATCGATCGGACGCTCCGACGAGAGGCGGAAGAACCTCGACCAGCCGTCCGGCGCCATGATCGCGAACGGCACGTTGATCACGAGCCAGGTGAAGACGGCGCTACTCACGGTCGTCAGTGCGGAGAGCCGCGCCTCGGTAGTCCGCCGTCGGAAACAGAGCAGTACCAGTGGACCCAGGATCAGCAACGGATAGAACTTCGCCGCGGTCGCCAGCCCGAAGAACACACCTGCCCATCCGGGCCGCATTCGCGACCAGGCGAGGATCGCCAGCGCGGTCAGAGCGATCGCCAGGTAGTCCCAGTTGACGGTGGCGGTGACGAAGACCGCGGGCGCCAGCGCCACGATGACGCCGTCCCACGGTCGCCGCGCCCGCGAGCGAACCACCGCCCACGTCGTGATCAGACCGAATCCGGCCAGCGCGAGCGCGGTCAGGTCGTAGAAGATCGTGCCTTCGTTCGGGTCCCCCGGCGTCAGGAAGTCCACCGCACCGCTGGAGACCAGCGCGTGAACGGGCAGGCCGATCACGCCCATCATGATCCCGGTCAGCACCGGGTACTCGACCTCGTGCTCGATGTAGGGGATGTACCCCTTGTTGAGCTCCTCCGCGTAGTAGAGCGCGAGGACATCGGTGTAGCAGGCATTGCGGTACTGGTCGTAGTTGTCCCAGGCGCCGTCACGGCACGGGGACTTCTGGACCCAGTTGAACGCGAAGACCAGCGTGGTCAGCAGCAGTGCCACCTGGAGCGGCGTCCAGAACCGTTTGCGCAGGCTGGCATGTCGGCCCAGTGGTCCGCCGACCGCCTGGGACAGGCCGGCCACGACCCGATCACTGTGGCTCGGGATCACGATGTCGACGTCGGTGCGCTCGGTCGTTCGCTGGGTCACGCCACGATCCTGCCGCACGAGGGGAAATCACTCGGGCTCGACACCAAAGACGATGCCCCGTCCGACAAACGCCGGACGGGGCATCGGTCGTCAGTGAGGCGTCAGTCGACGTCCGGAAGCGCCCAGGGTCCGCAACCGTTCGGGTCGCACACGCGATATTTCCGGATGTAGAAGCCCTTCGTCATACTCACGCAGCCGGCCCAGAAGTCGCCCGGGACAGGCGCGCTGTAAGAGGTGTCGTAGTAGTCGAGCAGTCGTCCGTCGTTCGGATCGACGCGGAGGTAGGCGGACAGACCGTCGTTCGACCAGTTGCAGATGTTCAGGTTGTAGTGGCCGCCCGAGGACGCCTTGTGCACGACAGATCCGTAGTCCTGGCCGTAGTAAACGCCGGCCTGCGCCGCAGTCCCCGACGCGGCGAGAAACACCCCGGTGATCAGGAGAGTGCTGACCAAAGCAACGATCCATCGACGAAGCCGCATACCGTGCCTCCTCTGGAACAACCGATGCGAAACGTCCCGCAGCCTACGGATCGCGTAACCGGATCAGCACAGTCTGTGAGATGGCCAACAATCGCTCGAAAATGCCCCTTAACCGGCTCCGTCACTGACCGTCTACAACGGACGCGAAACGCCGAACGGCACCATGCGAGATCCGCACGGTGCCGTTCGGCAGGGAGTCGAGAGCCGGGTCCGCTAACCGGGCTGGTTGAAGATCCCGCCGTCTCCGTTATCAGAACCGTCGGTTTCACCCTGGTCACCGTTGCCGTTGTCCGGAGTCGCATCGGTGCTCGGCGTGCCCCACCAGTCGCCGTCACCGTTGTCGCCGTCCGGGTTGTCCGGGTTCGGCGTCTCCGTAGGTGTGGGAGAGGGTTCCTCGGTCGGCGCGTTGCCGGCCTTGTCACCGAGGTGCGGTGCCGACTCGAACTTCTCCTTGGGCTGTTTCTTTAGCGCCGTGCTCATGTAGTCGCGCCAAATTTTGCCGGGGATACCGGAACCGTAAACCCGTTCGCCCGTGGTCTTGTCGATCAGCCTGATGTCGTCGCCACTGCCACCGACCCACACCGCAGTCGCCAACTGGGGCGTGTATCCGCACATCCAGGCGTGGGCGTTGTCGTTGGTCTCCCGGTACTGCTGGGTTCCGGTCTTGATCGCAGCTTCCCGACCGTCCGTGATCTTTTTGTTGGTCGCGTCGTAAACCTGCTGCATGACGTACGAGACGTCCTTGCCGACGTCCTCGGAGAACGCCCGGACCGGCTCGGCGGTGTGCGCCGCGTGCTCCCACATCACGGTGCCGTCGGCGTCTTCGACCTTCTCGATGAAGTACGGCTCGTGGTACGTGCCGTAGTTCGCGAACGTCCCGTAGCCAGCGGCTTGCTCGAGCACCGACACCGAGTACTGCCCGATACCGAGACCCGAGTTGAGTTCGTCGGCGATCTGCTCGACCGGCTTGCCGTTCAGCGTCTTCACGCCGGCCCGCGCCGCGAGCTTGGCGACCTCGCTAGCGCCGACCTCGAGCGTGAGCGCCCAGTAGACGGTGTTGAGCGACTTGACCGTCGCACGGGTCAACGAGCATTGCTTCCCGCAACTGTTGTCGTCTCCGGAGTTCTTCAGCGGAGTGTCGCGGTCCCTGAACTTCTGCCCAGACGTGCCATCCCACAGCGAGTCGATGCTGTAGCCGTCCTCGATGCCCTTGGCCAGCACGTACGGCTTGTACGACGAGCCGGCAGGGTGCGGGGCGGCGGCAAGGTCATAGTTGCCGTATCCGCGGTCGCCCCCGTAGTACGCCTTGACGGCGCCGGTCTTCGGGTCGACGGAGACCATGGCGGTCGCCATCTCCTTGCTCTGCGTCTCGTCGTTGACGTACTTCTCGGACGCTTTCTTCGCTGCCTGCTGGGCCTTACTGCTGATCGTCGTGTAAACGGTCAGGCCGCCGGTGTTGATCACCTGCTCTTCGAACCCGATCCGCTTCAGCTCGGCCTCGATCTTCTGGCCGAGGATGCCGGTGGATCCGGCCCGCCAAGCGCCGGTCCGGCTGCCTTTGTCCGTCGCCTTGGGGTAGGTCATCGCCGCCCGCTCGGCCTGGCCGATGAACCCCTTTTTCACCATCTGGTCGAGGACGTACCCCCAGCGGCCCTGAGCGCTCTCCAGCTTGTTCGCCGGATCGAAGTTCGTCGGGTCCTTGATCACCGCTGCCAGGACCGCGCCCTCGGCCGCGGTCAGCTTCTCGACGTCCTTGTTGAAGTACGCCTTCGACGCCGACTGGATGCCCCACGCCCCACGACCGAAGTAGATCGTGTTCAGGTAGCCCCTGAGGATCTGCTCCTTCGACCAGCTGCTGGAGAGCTTCCTGGCGAGGATGATCTCCTTCACCTTCCGGGAGTAGCTGCGCTCCTTCGTCAGCTGCAGCGCGTTCCGGATGTACTGCTGGGTGATCGTCGAACCACCACCGGCATCGTCGTTCCCGGAGACCAGACCCCAGACGGCACGGGCGGTACCCCGGAAGGAGACACCGCTGTTCTCGTTGAAGTCCGGGTCTTCGACCGCGATCACGGCCTCTTGGACGTGCTTCGGCACCTTGTCGAGCGTCACCTCGACCCGGTTCTCGAGCGCGAACGTCGCGAACGTGCCACCGTCGGCGTACTTGATCGACGTGGTGCCACTGGACTTGGGGAACTCCGGCAGGTCGACGCTGGCGTACGCGACCCCCCCGCCGGTCAGGCCGAGCAGCATGCAGACCGCGGTCGCGATACCGATCCCGATCAGGATCTTCTTGCCGCGTCCCGCCTTCTTCACCTTCGGGCCGTTCGGCGGCATGCCACCGAACTCGGGGTGGAGCTGGTCGTCCTCGAGCGCAGCCGCTCGGCTGCGCGGGCCCAGACCGGTCGGCCGGTCGCCGACAGCGGTGCTGCCGTAGGTGGTGCCGCTCGACGCCCCGTACGTGGTGCCGCTGCCGGAGCCGTATGTCGTGCCCTTGCTCGCCGACGAACCGTAGGTGGTGCCGGACGACGCAGCGCTCGACCCATAGGTGGTGCCGCTTGCCGAAGATCCATATGTGGTGCCGGACGATGCGGCGCTCGACCCGTAGGTAGTGCCGGAGGAGCCCGAGGCCCGGCTGCCGTAGACGGTGCCGCCCTCGCCGCTGCCCGACGCTCCGCGAGATGCCGAGCCGCCGTACACCGTTCCGCCGCTTGAGGGACGCGGTCCGACGTCGGGAGTACCGTCACCGCCGCCCGGAGTGTGGCCGTAACTCATGCGTCCACCATGCCCCGGAAGCACCAAGCGATCAAAACAGCCACCCGCTCCTGTGACAGGCCGCTCACAGAGCAATCACCATTTCCCACGCCTTGCTGTGATCGGGTTCGTCGGTCACGAACCCGCTGGAACCGGTCGGCCAGCCGCATGACAGCTCACCGTCCGCGATCCTCTCCTATGGCATCCGTACCAGGGGCCAACCCGGTCACTTCCTTAACCAGCTTTAATCCAATCGTGAGTGACAGCGCTTACCCAAAACGGGTACCTCGTCCTTAACCGGACTTAACGTACGCGCGCCTCACACCTATCAGTAGACCGTGCCTCCGCAAGGAGCGAGCGGCTGGGACTGAATTCGAGCCGTACGGATGATCAGTCGGCCGCGCGCCGTCGACCGTCCTTGTCATCGCTGGTCAGGCCGTCGCGACCCAACGTGTACTTCTCCACCAGGTGATTCCACCCGCAGCCGCGGCAGACCTCGACGACATAAACGTCGAAGGCCCGGTAGTCCATCGCGAGCATCGCCAGTTCGGCACGCGGCCGCGCCTGCCCTGCCGACGTTCGCAGCTCGTCGCCGTAGATGTAGTGCACCAGCCACACCGGCTCACGGCGGCAGATCGGGCATCGCGTCTCGGTGGCCTCGCCGAAGAACTTCGACGCTCTGACCAGGTACGGAGACGCGTCACACACCTCCAGCGCGCCGACCCGGCCCGCGTAGACCTCACGCAGAAGCGCACGGCGCTTCAGCGTGTAGTCAACGACCTGCCGTTGGGTCCGCACAGGGCGAAGGGTACGCGGGCACGGGGGCGCCGGCGGAGGCAAAACAACGGGCATGACGGGGATTACCCCGTGTCCCTCTGCACCGAGGCGTCGGATCGATGTATCGTCTCGATACATCGGCGCGAGCCAACGCCAGGTGGACGAGAGGAGGCCCGGCGGTGCTCGAGTTCGCGATCCTGGGGCTCCTGCACGAGGGCCCGATGCACGGTTACGAGCTGCGCAAGCGGCTGACGACCCTGCTCGGGGCTTTTCGTGCGGCGATCTCCTATGGATCGCTCTATCCGACCCTCCGGCGGCTCCAGGCCGGGGGCTGGATCACCGAGGTCGAGCCTGACCCCGACGACGTGGTCACCGCACCGCCGCTGACCGGGCGACGCGGTCGAGTGGTCTACAAACTGACCGCCGACGGCAAGGAGCGGTTCGCCGCTCTGCTCGCCGGCTCAGGGCCGGAGACCTACGACGACGAGGGCTTCGGCGTCCACTTCGCGTTCTTCAGCCGCACTGACGCGGCCACCCGGCTCCGGATCCTGGAGGGACGCCGGCGACGGGTGGAAGAACGCCGGGACGGGTTGTCCCAGATGCTCACCAGGGCCGGTGAGCGGCTGGACGCCTACACGCTCGAGCTACAGCGCCATGGATTGGAATCAGCCGACCGGGAGGTCCGCTGGATCAACGAACTGATCGCCAAGGAGCAAGCGGGCCGCCCACCGTCACCACGTGTCGGGCGCCCCGCGACGTCGAACAGTTCAGTTGACTCCCCGCCGCCGGGTGACCGGCCGGACGAGGAGACCCCCGGCAGCCCGACGGCAGCCGGATAGCCAGGTGGCCCGCGCGATCGGCCCCCGGGACCTCGTTTGGTCACCGGTCGCCTCCCGGAGCCGATCTGCGATCGCACACCTTTTGAACCGTGAGTTGAAACACAGAGAGGGAGGCCCCTATGGGCTCCGTACGTGTCGCCATTGTCGGCGTCGGCAACTGCGCCGCGTCGCTCGTGCAGGGCGTGCACTACTACCGTGACGCTGACCCCACGACGCGGGTGCCCGGGCTCATGCACGTCCAGTTCGGTGACTACCACGTGCGTGACGTGGAGTTTGTCGCCGCGTTCGACGTCGACGCCAAGAAGGTCGGGCGTGACCTCTCGGAGGCCATCGTGGCCAGCGAGAACAACACCATCCAGATCTGCGAGGTGCCGCCGACCGGCGTCACCGTGCAGCGTGGCCACACCTTCGACGGCCTGGGCGAGTACTACCAGGAGATGGTCACCGAGTCCGACGACGAGCCGGTCGACGTCGTCCAGGCGCTGAAGGACGCGAAGGTCGACGTCCTGGTCTCGTACCTGCCGGTGGGTTCCGAGGACGCGGACCGCTTCTACGCGCAGGCCGCGATCGACGCCAAGGTCGCGTTCGTCAACGCGCTGCCGGTGTTCATCGCTTCCGACCCGGAGTGGGCGCAGAAGTTCACCGACGCCGGCGTCCCGATCGTCGGTGACGACATCAAGTCGCAGGTGGGCGCCACCATCACCCACCGCGTGATGGCCAAGCTGTTCGAGGACCGCGGTGTCGAGCTGCTGCGCACGTACCAGCTCAACTTCGGCGGCAACATGGACTTCATGAACATGCTGGAGCGCAAGCGCCTCCAGTCGAAGAAGATCTCCAAGACCCAGTCGGTCACCTCGCAGATCCCGCACGAGATGGAGAAGGCCGACGTTCACATCGGTCCGTCCGACTACGTGCCGTGGCTCGACGACCGCAAGTGGGCCTACGTCCGCCTCGAGGGCAAGGCGTTCGGCGACGTCCCGCTGAACCTGGAGTACAAGCTCGAGGTCTGGGACTCCCCGAACTCGGCCGGCGTCATCATCGACGCGGTCCGCGCGGCGAAGATCGCCAAGGACCGCGGCATCGGTGGCCCGATCAACTCGGTCTCCTCGTACCTGATGAAGTCGCCGCCGGAGCAGTACTCCGACGACGAGGCGCACGCCGCCGTCGAGGCCTTCATCGCCGGCGAACTCGAGCGCTGACGTCTTTTATATCGACGCCTGCATGGCGAAGGCCGGTCGCTTCCGCGACCGGCCTTCGTCGGCTTCGGCCCCGACGTCCCGCCGCTCCGTAGGTGGTTACTGACCCACCCTCCGGCCGCTGGGGGTGTGCAGGGCGCACGTCAGAGCTTCAGCGAGAGCAGCACCTGGTCGTAGCGGTAGGGACCGACCGCGACGAAGCCCGTGCGGCGCCCGTACTCAGTGAAACCGAGGCGCTCGTAGAGGCGTAACGCGCCGATGTTGTCCCCGCGGACGTCCAGCGTCAGCGTTTCGATCCCGGCCTGCCGCGCGGACTCCGCCAGTAAGCTGACCAGTCTTCCGCCGATACCGGTCCCACGGTCGGCCGGCGCCACGAACACCTTCTCCAGGTCGGCGTTGACCCGGAGCGTCGGCCGCGCGTACCGCCGCCAGTACCCGAACCCGGCGATCGCTCCGCCCGCCGCACCGGCCAGCACCGCGACGGCGTCCCCGGCCTGGGCCGCGGCCACGACGTCGTCCAGCCACTCGTCGAACTCGGCTCGGCTGGGCGGCCCCACCCAGCCGATCGCACCCCCACCGATCACGACCGCTACCACGACGCTGTACAGGTTCCCGGCCGTCCGGTCATCGAGTCGACCGGTGACCTGCGCGAACGTCGTCATGGACGGGGTCAGTGGGGAAGGTAGCCGCTGCGGTTTCGCCATAGTTCCACGTGGAACGGTGCCGCCGGTTGGTCCCGAACCGGCCACCACCGCTCCAGCACGCGCTGGGTGAGCGGGCCGGTTTCGCCTTCCCGCAGGGACGACGGATCGACCCACCGGACCTCGACGATGCCCTCGTCGAGCTGCGGAACCGGCTCGGCGGCCGGATCGACGGCCGCACCGAGGTAGAACGCGCCGAGGACGACGGTTCCGGTGTGCAGCCGGTACGAGGCATAGGTACAGATCAGCCGGTTGACGGACACTTCTAGACCGGCCTCTTCGCGCGCTTCGCGAACGGCCGCCGCCTCCAACGTCTCGCCGGCTTCCTGACCGCCGCCGGGCACCTCCCAACGAACCCCGGTTCGGCGCTCCTGCCGGATCATCAGTAGTCGATCGTGGTGGAGAACAAGGACCGCGGCACCAGCAGTGGTGCGGGTCGGGGCGATGGGTGACACACCGGCCACATAGCCTCCCTGAAGCTGTCCTCCAAATGTTACGGCCACGGCAGGGCCCTTACCCTGGGCGGCGTGAGTGGACCCTCCGTAGGCGCGTGGCGGGAGCTCGGAGGGCTGCTTCGACGTCGGGACTTCCGGCGGTTGTTCGCCACCCGGCTCACCGGCCAGTTCGGCGACGGCGTGTTTCAGGCCGCGCTCGCCGGTTCGGTGCTGTTCAACCCCGACCGCCAGACCGAGCCGGTCGCGATCGCCCTCGGCTTCGCGGTGCTGCTGCTGCCGTACTCGCTGCTCGGCCCGTTCACCGGCATCCTGCTCGACCGCTACCCCCGGCGGAACGTGCTGCTCTGGGCCAACATCACCCGGGCCGGAGTGTTGGTCGGTGTCGCCGCCGTGCTCTGGGCGGGCGGCCGCACCGGGCCTTTCCTCGTCCTCGCGTTGGTCGCGGTTGCGGTCAACCGGTTCATCCTCGGTGGGCTCTCGGCCGGCCTGCCGCACGTCGCGCGCGACCGGGAGCTGGTGACCGCGAACGCGCTGTCCCCGACGGCAGGCACGGTCGTCCTGACGCTCGGCGTCGGCGCCGCGGTCGGGCTACGCAGCCTGGTCGACGGCGGCGACTTCGGTTACGCGGGCATCCTGCTGCTCGCCGCTGCCGCCTACCTTCTCTCCGGGGTGCTCGCAGGCGGCTTCTCCGTGCTCGCGCTCGGCCCGGACCACAACGACCCGACGGCGAGCCTGGAGACGATCGGCTCGGTGGTGCGCGGCATGGTGGCCGGCATCCACCACCTGTCCGACCGGCGGACCGCCGCCTATGCGCTGCTGACCGTGGGACTCGGCCGCATCGGTTTCGGCGTCACGACGATGGCGCTCCTGCTGCTGTACCGGAACACGCTGTCCGGCTCCGGCCTCTTCCCGGGCGGGGAGACCGGGCTGGGGCAGGTCGTGCTCGCCACCGGATTCGGTGCGTTCCTGGCGGCGCTCGTCACGCCCGGCGTCGTCCGCCGCCTGTCCCGACGGACGTGGATGACCGGCCTGCTGGTCGTCACCGCAGTCGTCTGGCCGATCGTCGTGGCGGTACCGGAGACCGCAGCCGTCGTCGCGGTCGCGCTGGTCGCGGGGTGCGCCAGCCAGGGGATCAAGATCATCGTCGACGCCGGCGTGCAGTCCGAGGTCGACGACGTGTTCCGCGGACGGGTCTTCGCGCTCTACGACATGTTGTTCAACGTCTGCGTGGTCAGCGGGCTGCTGATCGGCGCGTTCGGGCTACCGGACTCCGGGCGCTCGTGGCCGGTCTTCGTCGGCCTGGCGATCGGCCACCTGGCCCTCGCCGGGTGGGTCGCGCTGTGGACGAGGCGCTACGGCTGGGCGACGGTCAGCGTCGCCACCCCGCACGACGCCGCCGTCCTCGAAACCGATCGCACGGGATAGGGAGTCAGTCCGCGACGATTCCGTTCTCGCGGGCCCAGCGGAAGAGTTCGGCCTCGGCCTCCTCGCGGCTGAGCTGGCCGCGGTCGAGACGCACCTCCTTGAGGTGCTTCCAGGCCTTGCCGACGACCGGACCCGGCGGGACGCCGAGCAGCTCCATGATCGCGTTGCCGTCCAGGTCGGGACGGATCCGCGCCAGGTCCTCCTCGGCTTGCAGCCGGGCGATCCGCTCCTCCAGCGTGTCGTAGGAGCGGGCCAGCGCGGCCGCGCGCCGCTTGTTCCGGGTCGTGCAGTCCGACCGGACCAGACGGTGCAGCCGGGGAAGCAGGTCACCGGCGTCCGTGACGTACCGCCGCACGGCAGAGTCCGTCCACTCGCCGCGCCCATACCCGTGGAACCGCAGGTGCAGGAAGACCAGCGTCGCCACCTGCTCGGTGACGTCCTTCGGGTACCGCAGCGCCTTCATCCGGCGCCGGGTCATCTTCGCGCCCACCACCTCGTGGTGGTGGAAGCTGACCCCGCCGCCCGACTGGATCTCCCTGGTCGCGGGCTTGCCGATGTCGTGCAGGAGCGCAGCCATCCGCAGCACGAAGTCCGGGCCGTCGGTCTCCAGGTCGATCGCCTGGCGGAGCACGGTGAGCGTGTGCTCGTAGACGTCCTTGTGCTGGGCGTGCTCGTCGATCTCCATCCGCATGTTCGGCAGCTCGGGCAGCACGTGCGCGGCCAGCCCGGTGTCGACCAGCAGCCGGAGCCCGGTGACCGGGTCCGCACCGCAGATCAGCTTGGTCAGCTCGTCCCGGACCCGCTCCGCGGTGATCCGCGTGATCTGGTCGGCCATCGCGGTCATCGCGGCGACCACCTCGGGCGCCACCTCGAACTGCAGCTGCGACGCGAACCGTGCCGCGCGCAGCATCCGCAGCGGGTCGTCGGCGAACGAGTCCTCCGGCGTGCCGGGCGTCCGCAGCGTCCGGGACGTCAGGTCCTCGAGGCCGCCGTGCAGGTCGACGAACCGGTGATCGGGCAGCCCGACCGCCATCGCGTTGACCGCGAAGTCCCGCCGCACCAGGTCGTCGGCGAGCGAGTCGCCGTACCGGACCACCGGGTTGCGGCTCTGCCGGTCGTAGGCCTCGGCCCGATAGGTGGTGATCTCCAGCCGGAGGCCGCGCCGGGCCGCGCCGACCGTGCCGAACTCGATGCCGGTCGTCCACGTCGCCTCTGCCCACCCGCTGAGCAGCTCCAACACACGCTGCGGCCGGGCGTCGGTGCAGAAGTCGAGATCGTCGCCGAGCCGCCCGAGCAGGGCGTCCCGTACCG
The DNA here is from genome assembly GCF_900143005.1 of Cryptosporangium aurantiacum. NCBI lineage: Bacteria > Bacillati > Actinomycetota > Actinomycetes > Cryptosporangiales > Cryptosporangiaceae > Cryptosporangium > Cryptosporangium aurantiacum. The sequence continues at coordinate 84,349 of NZ_FRCS01000018.1, read as the reverse complement.
ATCCACCAACCAGGTAGAGCTCGTGACCGGCAGCGTGGAACCGACGCCCGAGGTCGTCGGCGACGGGCGAGACACGGAGCAGTTCGGCGACCGCGCTCTGCTGAGCAGCGGTCAGGGGCGAAGGCGCAGTAGGTGACACAGTAAGACCAGTATCGGAGGCGACGGTTGGGGAGTCAGCGGCCACCTGCTCGTCTCCCGACGGATCGGCAACGGATGGGTCAGCCACGGAGCTGAACCTTATCCACTGCCGATGCCCAGCGGCGCGCCCGTTTCGGCACCGAAGCCCCCAATACCACATCTGACCGAAGCCTGCTGCACCGGCACTACGAGCAACAAACCGGTCCCTGGACGGCCTCACGGCGTTTACCCGAGGCGGGCGCTATCGTCAGTTTCATGGCCCGCCGAAGTTCCCCGCGTCGGCCCGGGGGTCCCGGGCGGCTGCGACGGGTCGAGGAAGTCTCGGCAGGCGGTCTCGTCGTCCAGGGCGACGCCGGCCACCTCGAAGGTGCGCTGATCGGGAAGCTCGACCGCCGCGGCCGTCTGCTCTGGTCACTGCCCAAGGGACACGTCGAAGCCGGCGAAACGCTCGAGCAGACCGCTGCTCGCGAGGTCGCCGAGGAGACCGGCATCGTCGGCGACGTGCTGGCGGCTCTCGGTACGGTCGACTACTGGTTCGTGTTCGAGGGCCGTCGCATTCACAAGACCGTGCATCATTTCCTCCTGGATGCGGTGGCGGGAGTGCTCTCCGACGCCGACGTGGAGGTGACTGAGGTGGCCTGGGTCCCGCTCAGCGAGATCCCCGACCGGCTGGCCTATCCGGACGAGCGGAAGCTCATCGCCCGGGTGCCCGACCTGCTCGAGCGCCCGGCGTGAGGCGGTCCGACCCGGCCGATCGCGATCCTGGGCGCCCCCGCTCCCACCCGCTGGGAGGCGAGCCGGCTGACTTCGACCTGCGGCACCCGCGCTCCGACCGCTACGACCCGGACGCCACCGTGATCCTGCCGGTCGCCGGGCCGGAGCCCTTCGACGACACGGTTCCGATCCCGGTGGTCAGCGAGGTTCCCCCGCAGCGGGTGCCGGAGAAGGACGGCAGCAGCAGCGTCGCCCGCTCGAGCGGCGTCATCGCGCTGTTCAGCCTCGTCTCGCGCGCGACCGGCTTCATCCGCACCGCGGCGATCGGCGCCGCGATCGGCGGTGGCCTGGTCGGCAACGCCTATCAGGTCGCGAACACGCTGCCGAACATGCTGTACGAGCTCCTGCTCGGCGGCATCCTGACGAGCGTCGTCGTGCCGCTGCTCGTCGCCGCGAAGAAGCGGGACGCCGACGGCGGCGAGGCGTTCACCCACCGCCTGCTGACGATGGCGACGCTGTTGCTGGGCGCGGCGACGGTGCTGGCGCTGCTCGCGGCCCCGCTGCTGACCGCGTTCTTCGCCGACGGCGAGACGACGTCCGCCAGTCGCCAGCTCACGACGACGCTGGCCTACCTTCTTCTCCCGGAAATCTTCTTCTACGGGCTGTCCGCGCTGTTGGGTGCCGTGCTCAACACGCGCAACGAGTTCGCGGCCCCGGCGTGGGCGCCGATCCTCAACAACATCACGGTGATCGTCACCGCCGTGGTGTTCCTGTTGCTGCCCGGTCCGGCGACGCTCACCCCGGAAACAATCACCGGTGCCCAGGTGGCGGTGCTCGGCATCGGCACCACGCTCGGCATCGTCCTGCAGGCCTTCGTGCTCTGGCCTTCTCTGCGCAAGGTGGGATTCCGCTGGAAGTGGCGGTTCGATCTGAGGGGTTCCGGGCTCGGCGAGGCGGGTCGGCTCGGCGCCTGGATGTTCCTCTACGTCGGCGTCAGCCAGCTCGGGCTGCTGCCGGTAATCAAGATCGCGAACTACGCCGGTAACCGCGGCGGGCCCGGTCCGCAGATCCACAACAACGCGTTCCTGCTGTTCATGATGGTGCACGGGATCGTCGCGGTGAGCATCCTGACCGCGCTGCTGCCCCGGATGAGCGCCGCGGCGGCGGAGCGCAACTTTCCCGAGGTGAGCCGCAACCTCTCGCTCGGCGCCCGGCTCTCGTCGGTGGTGCTGGTGCCGGCCACGGCGGCGTACCTGGTGCTCGGCATCCCGCTGGCGGTGACCGCGTTCCAGTGGGGCAACTTCACCCAGGACCAGGCGATCTCCACCGGCTACGCGACGATGGCTGCTGCGATCGGGCTGGTGCCGTTCGCGATCAGCCAGATGCAGATCTTCGCGTTCTACGCGCTTCGCGACACGAAGACGCCTGCGCTGCTGAACATTCCGGTCGTCGCGGCGAAGATCCTGTTCGACCTGTGCGTCTTCTTCTGGTTCCCGACCGAGTACGTCGTGGTCGGCCTGCAGTGCGGCAACACGGTCTCGTACATCGTGGCCGTCCTGATCTCCGGACGTCTGCTCTCGCGGCGTCTGGGCGGCTTGGACACCGCCCGGATAACCCGGACGACGACCCGCCTGGGGCTCGCGGCGGTGGTGGCCGGACTGCTCAGCTGGGCGGTGGCGTACGGGATCCAGGCGTGGCTGGGCATCGGCAAGCCAGGCGCGTTCGTCTCGCTGGTCGTCGGCGGCCTGGTGCTGGTCGGCGTCTACGCAGTCGTGGCGCTGCGGTTGCGGGTTCCGGAGGTCGTCGAAGTGGCGAACACCGTGAAGCGTCGCCTGCCTGGCCGCTGACGGCCAATCACACAGGGTTATCCACAACCTGCTGCGGTCTACGTGATAAACGCCACGCCGCAGGTACGGTCGATCCGTCGCGGAGAACCCGACTACGCCACGTGAGGTTGACGGCCATTCGTCCAGTTCAATTTCCCAACCCGCAACACGGTGAACATCAGGATGTGACCGACCCACGACGCGCCGAAGAACTAATTAAGACACGCGTGAAATCGGTTCGGAGTGGTAAAAACTTCTCACTTTGACTGTGACGCACGTCGCAAAGGACTGGCAACTCCCACGAGGCGCGGGTTCAGTTCTTCGCGGCAACTGACGCGGCAGCCACGCCGCGCACACCGCAGGATTCGCCACGCCGAGCCCTGTCCACGACATCCGCGGTGTCCCTCCAAGTAGCCAACCAATTGGACAGGGGCGGGGGACCCACAGGTACGTGGGGTCGCCGGAGATCAGATCCGGCGCGATCCCTTGGGGTGAAGCCGCGCAGCGCGCGGCCGGGCACTACACCTTCCCGCCCGAACCCGACAGCTCACCTCGCAGGCGTGCATGGAAGGACTCTCCTTGCATACGGTGCATTCCCATCGGTGTGCCCTGCCCGCGAATCAGTACGAACGTACTGAGACTTCTTCGCAAAACAGGCCGTACACGGGCAAGAACACCGGCGGTGCCCGCCACCGCGCAGTCTCCGGTCCCAAGCACCGCGCCGTCACCCGGCGCACCCCGCTGCGGACCACCGCATTGGTCGGCGTTCTGGCCGGCTCACTCGGCGCAGGCCTGGTCGGCGTCACCGCCTCGCCGGCCGCCGCCGCAGTCCCGGCCGCCGCAAAGCTGTCGGGCGCCACTTCTGTCACCACCGGATCGCGCGCGACGCTGCACGCGATCGGCACGGTTGACGGCAAACCCGCTGCCTACAAGTCGTTCTCGCTGCAGTACCAGTCCAGCAAGGGCTGGCGGACGGTCAGCACGAAGAAGGCCCGGCCGTCCGGTCAGCTCGAGTGGACCGTGACCATCGGCGGTACCTCCAACTGGCGTGTGGTGCTGTTCGTGAACGGCACGCAGAAGACGCTCTCCCCGAACCACCACGTCAAGGCCAAGTCCAGCGGGTCCGCGGTCGTCAAGGCTGCTTCCCGGCAGGCAGGCAAGCCGTACCGCTTCGGTGCGGCCGGTCCGAACTCGTTCGACTGCTCGGGCCTCACCCAGTACGTCTTCAAGCAGTTCGGCAAGTCGCTACCGCACAGCGCTACCAAGCAGGCGCGGTACGGCCGGTCGGTCAGCAAGTCGGCGAAGCAGCCCGGCGACCTGATCCTGTTCGGTAGCGGCAGCTACTACTCACATGCCGCGATCTACGCCGGCGGGAACTACATGTGGGACGCGTCGACCGCCGGTCAGCCGGTGGCGAAGCGGAAGATCTGGAGCAACACGTACGTCGTGCGTCGTCTCGTCTGACGATGACGACACGAGGAGGGACGGTCGGGTGCGTCGCACTCGGCCGTCCCTCTCGTCGTCGAAGTGGGTGTGAACAGCCGCAACACCCACTTGACCGAGGCTGAGACCATCAACTCCCTATGAGAGCTGTTCATCCAGTGGCGTCCGACGCGCCGCAACAGGCAGGATGGACCTGTCCCCAGTAGCCGCCGCACGGCCTACCCTGAGGGGCGGAGCGGTCGATACTGCGGGAGGGCGGGTTGTGACACAGGTCGGCGCGCCCGTGCAGGGTGAAGTACTGGCGGGCCGGTACCGGCTGGAAGAAGCGCTGTACGCCGATGCGGCGTCCGGCCATGCGCTCTGGCGTGGGACCGACAATCTGCTGAACCGCACGGTCTCGATCGAGCTGCGGGTACCCGGCGGCGAAGCTGCCGAGCAGATGATCGCCGAGGCAGTCGCTGCTGGTCGCATCGTGCACCCGTCGGTGATAGGGGTCTACGACGCCGTCGACGAGGGGCCGCGCGCCTACGTCGTCCGCGAATGGGTCAACGGGCAGACGCTCTACGACACGCTGGCCAACGGGCCGCTGCATCCGGCGCGCGCCGCGTCGCTGGTCCGAAACACCGCTGACGCACTCGCCGGCATCCACGCCACCGGGCACGCCCACGGCAACCTCACGCCGTCGACGGTCCTGATCGGCAACGACGACGAGGTGACGCTCGTCGATCTGCACCTGGGCGGTCCGGGGCAACAGCCGTCCGACATCCGCGCGCTGGGTGGCCTGCTCTACGCCGGACTGACCGGCCAGTGGCCGGATGCCCTGCCACCGCACCGCACCGGTCTGCCGGACGCCACCCGCGTCGACGGCCGGATGTGCTCACCACGGCAGATCAGGGCCGGGATACCTGGGTACCTCGACGCGCTGACGATGGACCTGCTCGACCCCGCCGTTCCGCCGCCGACCGCGGCCGACCTGGCGAGCGAGCTGCGCCGCTACGACGTCGCCGACCCGGCACTGAGCGCCCTCGCCGTGCTCGCGCCCGAGCCGGCCACCAGCGGTCCGCGATGGACGCGCGTCGGCGTGCTCGTCGTCGGCATTCTTGTCGTTCTGGGTGTGGTCATCAGCGTCGCGGCACTCGGTCTGCCGAACTTCGGTGGCGGCGGTGACGGCGGCCCGACGGCCGGTCCGTCCTCGGCCGCACCCGCCGTGCAGGCCGGGCCGGTGAAGATCGTCCGCGCGACGCTGCTCGATCCCCCGGACGGCGACTTCGCCGAGGACAAGAACGTCGACAACGCGATCGACGGTAACGCGAGCACGGTCTGGAAGACCGACCAGTACAACGGGACGCAGTTCGCGAAGCTCAAGCCGGGTCTGGGCCTCGTCCTCGACCTGGGTGGCGCCCAGAACGTCTCCAGCGTCACGATCGGGTTCGACCACCCGGGTGCGACGTTCGAGGTGCGGGCCGGCACCGAGCAGCCCAGCTCGCAGCCGCGGGACATCGATCCGTACAACGTCGTCGGCAAGTCGCAGACCGCATCGAACGCGACCACCACGGTGACGTTCGACAAGGCGGTGAACACGCCGTTCCTGGTCGTCTGGCTCACCGACACCGGGACGAACTCGAGCGGCAAGTACCAGGTCGCGATCTCGGAGATCAGCGTCAAGGGGTAAGCCTGGTCACGCTCGGGTGGCGCTGAGCCTCTACCCTCTCGGTCCATGCGACCGTCGCTCGGCCACCTCGATGACCGTGGCCTCCTGCGCGCGCACGTCTCGGGCGAGCCGGACGCGTTCGCCGAGCTGGTTCGCAGGCACCGCGACCGGCTGTGGGCGGTCGCGCTCCGGACGATCGGCAACACCGAGGATGCGGCCGACGCCCTCCAGGACGCGTTGCTCTCGGCGTACCGCTCGGCGGGTTCCTACCGGGGCGAGGCAGCGGTCACCACGTGGCTGCACCGGATCGTGGTGAATGCGTGCGTCGATCGGATGCGTCGTCGGCAGGCCCGGCCGACGGTCCCGCTCCCCGACGACGACGGGCGGGCACCGGCCGCACCGACCGACGTGATCGCGGCCAGGGAGACCGCGCTCGACGTCCGGGCCGCGCTGGCCGAGCTGCCGGCGGAACAGCGCGCCGCCCTGGTCCTGGTCGACGTCCAGGGTCATCCGGTGGCCGACGCCGCGGAAATACTCGGCGTCGCGGTGGGCACGGTGAAGAGCCGCTGCGCACGGGGTAGGGCCAGGTTGGCCGTGAAGCTCGGCCATCTCCGGAACCCCGACGCGGAGCCGGACGTCGAAGCCACGGAAGGAGGTGCCCGGTGACACCGTCTGAACTGGACCAGCTCGCGGACTACGCCGAGGGCCTCCTCGACGGCACTCCGGACGGCGAGGCGATCGCCGCCCGGATCGCGAACGAGCAGGAGTGGGCGGACGCGTTCCGCCAGCTCACCGAGGTATCCCCGCGGATCGCCGCGGACCTCGGTGCGCTGCCCGAGATCCCGATCCCCGCCGAGGTCGCCGCCGCACTCGACCGCGCGCTGGCCGAGCAACCACCGCTAACAGCTCCCCATTCCACTCCCCGCCCCGCCGACGAACTCGACCAGCTCCGCACCAAGCGGGCTGCCCGTAAGGCGAAGGCAGGTGGTTGGGTGGTGGCAGCCGGGGCCGCGGCGGTCGTCGCGGTCGCCTGCTTCGGGGTGTTCCAGTCGCTGGACCTGGGGTCGAGCGACGACCTGGCGGACTCGAGCGCCGGCGGCACCGAATCGAACGTGCTGAGCGCGCCCGCTGCGCCGCAAAGCATCCACGTCTCGGGAACCGCCTACTCGTCCAGCCAGCTCGGTACGCAGGCCCAGTCCCTGTTGAACGCGCAGGACGACGCCGGGACGCGACCGGCCTCGCCGACAGAACCCGACCCGGCGACGCCGAAAGCAGCCGAAGCGAAGCCGGGCACGGTCCCGCCCGAGCTCCGGCGGTTGCTCGGCCCGGCCGATCTCCGGGCCTGTCTGACCGCGCTCAGCATCGCCGCGCAGCCACTGGCCGTCGACTACGCAACGCTGGACGGCGCCCCGGCGGTCATCATCGTCGCCCCGCACGCCGATCCCGCCGTGCTCGACGTGGCCGCAGCCGGGCCGGAGTGCGGCATCGGCCGGTCCAGCGACGAGCTCGCGCGCACCTCGATCCCCCGCTGAGCGTGACGTCCGGCACGCGGGCGCACACGGGAATGTCGGCACCTACCATGGCGTTTGCGTGACTGTCCCGTGAGAAAGCCTTCACCGGTGGGTCACGACCACTGTGCAGGGCGAACCTGGAGGAAGACGTGGCTAGCGAAGACATCCGGAACGTGATCATCATCGGGTCCGGTCCGGCCGGCTACACCGCTGCCGTCTACACCGCCCGGGCCTCGCTCAAGCCGCTGGTTTTCGAGGGCGTGCAGTCCGGTGGCGCGCTGATGACGACGACCGAGGTGGAGAACTTCCCCGGCTTCCCCGGCGGCATCGACGGCCCGGACCTCATGGACAACATGCGTAAGCAGGCCGAGGCGTTCGGCGCCGAGCTGCTCACCGACGACGTGACCGAGGTCGACCTGTCCGGCCCGGTCAAGATCGTCAAGGTCGGGCAGAAGGAGTACAAGGCCCGCGCGGTCATCCTCGCGACCGGATCGGCCTGGCGTCCGCTCGGCATCCCGGGTGAGCAGGAACTGCTGGGCCACGGCGTCTCGTCCTGTGCGACCTGTGACGGGTTCTTCTTCCGGAACAAGAAGATCGCGGTCATCGGTGGTGGCGACTCCGCGATGGAGGAGGCCACGTTCCTGACCCGCTTCGGTGACACCGTGACGATCGTGCACCGACGCGACGAGTTCCGCGCCTCGCAGATCATGGTCGACCGGGCGAAGGCGAACGAGAAGATCGATTTCCGGCTCAACAACGTTCCGGTCGAGATCCTCGGCAAGGACGGCAAGGTGGCCGGCGTCCGACTGAAGAACACCGTCACCGGCGAAGAGTCGGTGCTGGACGCCGAAGGCGTCTTCATCGCGATCGGTCACGACCCGCGCAGCGCGCTGTTCAAGGACCAGGTCGAGATCGACGCCGAGGGATACGTGAAGGTCGCCGCCCCGAGCAGCCGCACGAACGTTCCCGGTGTGTTCGCCTGTGGTGACCTCGTCGACCACACCTACCGACAGGCGATCACCGCCGCCGGAACGGGCTGTGTCGCCGCGCTCGACGCCGAGCGTTACGTCGCCGCGCTAACCGAATAATCCGGTTTGAACCCATAGCATCCCTCTCGCACCAAACCGGCCCCCTGAAGAAGGAGAAACCATGGGCGCCAACACCAAGGCCGTCACCGACGCCAGCTGGACCAACGACGTGCTGCAGAGCGACAAGCCAGTGGTCGTCGACTTCTGGGCGGAGTGGTGCGGTCCGTGCCGCAAGGTCGCGCCCGTGCTCGACGAGATCGCCGCGGAGCTCGGCGACAAGATCCAGGTCGTCAAGCTCAACATCGACGAGAACCCGAACACCGCTCGTGACTACGGCGTGATGTCGATCCCGACGATCACGGTCTTCAAGGGCGGCGAGCCGGTCAACTCGATCCTCGGCGCGCAGCCGAAGGGCCAGATCGTCAAGATGATCGAGAGCGCGCTGTAAGCGAATGCTGTACGAGGGGCTCCGAGCCGTTGTGGCTCGGAGCCCCTTCGATGTTTAGCCGATTCGCCCGTCGGGCTTGGTCTATGAGACCGTTTGCGCTTCGGAGGTCGAGCCTCGATCAAGAGGCACATACCCGACACGCGACGCGCCCGGGCACGCTACGGTGCGCTGTCGTGGCCGGGACGCGTTACGGTCGATGATCGCGGCCTCAATGCCGGACCGGAGGCTCTCCGGCCGGTTCCCCTTCGGTTCCCCCGACCGAAGGTCGCGGATGGAAGGAGCGAGCTGACCCCATGCAGTTCATCAAGCGTGGCACCACCGGACCGGCAGCCGCCGAGGTCAAGTCGACGCTGGTGACACTGGGGTTGATCGCTGATACCGCCGCCGCGGAGCCGGCGGAGGACGTCCTTTTCGACGCTATGTGCGAACTCGCCCTGCGTGAGTTCCAGCAGGCCCGCGGCCTGGTCGTCGACGGCATCGTCGGCCCGGAGACGTGGCGCTCGCTGGTGGCGGCCCGGTGGCGCCTCGGCGACCGTGTCCTGCACCGATCGGTGAGCGAGCCGATGCTCGGCGACGACGTCCGCGAGCTGCAGGAGCGGCTGCTCGAGATGGGCTACGACGTCGGCCGGGCGGACGGGATCTTCGGTCAGCGCACCGAGACCGCGCTGCGGGCCTTCCAGCGCGAGGTGGGCCTGGCCGCCGACGGCACGGTGGGACCGCTGACCATGCGTGCGTTGCGTCAGCTCGGGCGCAAGGTCGTCGGGGGGCGACCGCAGCTGCTGCGCGAGTCCGCGATGCTCTACCACGCGGGCCCAGCGCTGTCCGGCAAGCGAGTGGTGATCGATCCGGGCCACGGCGGCTCCGACGTCGGCGTCGTCGCCGAGGACGGGCTGCTCACCTGGACCGAGTCGCACCTCGTCTACGACCTGGCGAGCCGGCTCGAGGGCCGGTTCTCGGCGATCGGTGTCCGCGCCGACCTGACCCGCGGCCGCGACCACGAGCGCACCGGTGCGGAGCGGGCCGCGCTGGCCAACACCGTCGGCGCCGACCTGCTGATCAGCCTGCACATCGACAGCAACCCGAACCCGCTGGCGAACGGCGTCGCGACCTATCACTTCGGCACCGGATCCGGTGTCAGCTCGACGGTCGGAGAGCGGCTGGCCGGGCTGGTGCAGCGGGAGATCGTCGCCCGCACCGGGATGCTCGACTGCCACACCCACGCGAAGACGTGGGAGATGCTGCGGCTCACCCGGATGCCGGCCGTCCAGGTCGAGCTCGGTTACCTCAGCTCGCCGATCGACCGGCCGCGTCTGATCGATCCCGCGTTCCGCGACACGGTCGCGGAGGCCATCCTGATCGCTGTGCAGCGCGTGTTCCTGCCCACCGAGGCGGACGTGAAGACCGGTTCGCTGGACCTGTCGGCGCTGCAGGCAATGCAGTTCAGCTGACCGGGCTGGATCGATGGGCCGGTCCGAGGGCCAGTGAGGGGCTCATCGAACCGAGCAGCTTCTCCAGCGCGTACTCGACGTCGGACTTCCAGGACAGCGCCGTCCGCAGGTCCAGGCGCAGGCGGGGCCAGCGCGGGTGCGGCCGGACGGTCTTGAAGCCGACGGCGAGCAGGTAGTCGGCCGGGACGAGGCACTGGGGCTGGTCCCAGCGGGCATCCGCGAACGCCTCAATGGCCTTCACACCGCGTTTGGTGAGGTCCTTGGCCACACCCTGGACGAGCATGCGTCCCAGGCCGCCTCCGACGAACTGAGGCACGATGTACGCGGTCATCAGCAACGCCGCGTCGGGGCTGACCGGGCTGGTGGGGAACGCCACCGAGCGCGGGACGTACGCGGGCGGTGCGAAGAGCACGTAGCCGGCGGGCACCCCGTCGACGTAGGCCAACTTGCCGCAGGAGCCCCACTCGAGCAGCGTCGACGAGATCCACGCTTCCTTTTCCAGCGCGGGGTCGCCGCACTCGATCGCGCGGTCCTGACTCACCGGGTCGAGTTCCCAGAACACGCAGGACCGGCACCGAGTCGGAAGATCTTCCAGGGTGTCGAGCGTGAGGCTGACCAGCCGACGCGACATCAGCGGATCGACCCCCGACGCGAATTGACCGACACCCGGCCTCCCTCGCTGTGCACCGACCACGCCGGGGGCGGCACCGACGTTGGTGCTCCACCGGCCTGCCGCTTCCGGCATTCCACTCGCGGCCCCGGCTGACTCGGCTCTTCGGCCGACCCAGCTCAAAGCAAGGGGCTGCTGATATCCACCCGAATGACCATGGTAAGGGCGCGCTCGGGAGCGCGAAAGGGTTCGACGCGCCGGTCAGTATCCTGTAGTCGTAGGCGATCGCACGGCAACCGGCCCTCATACCCGCCAGTGAGGCGGGAATTGGCTTGGTCAGAACGGCTGTTCCGGCCGGACAATGCAGTGCGGCGGCGCGGACACCGATGACCGCTGAACCCGATTGGCGGCTGCGTTGCGTGGCAACGCCCACCGCGAGAGGCGAGCGTATGAGCGGCACGACACTGGACGACTACACCGATCGTTATGCCCGGCGGATGCGCGGCATGACCGTTTCTGAGGTCCGCGCACTTTTCGCCATGGCAAGCCGGGCCGAGATCGTCTCGCTGGCAGGTGGGTCGCCGTTCGTGTCCGCACTCCCGCTCGACGAGATCGCCGAGATGACCGCCGCGTTGATCCGCGACCGCGGCGCCGAGGCCCTGCAGTACGGCACCGGCCAGGGTGACGTGCGCCTCCGTGAGCTCGTATGCGACGTGATGGCCGTCGAAGGCGTCATCGGTTCCGCGGAGGACGTCGTCATCACGGTCGGCTCGCAGCAGGGGCTCGACCTGATCGCGCACCTGTTCCTCGACCCGGGCGACGTCGTGCTGGCCGAAGGCCCGTCGTACGTCGGGGCCCTGGGGACGTTCGCCGCGGCCGAGGCCGAGGTCGTCCACGTCCCGATGGACGCGGAAGGCCTGATCCCTTCGGAGTTGGACGTCACGCTGCGGCGCCTCACGGCTGAAGGCCGCACGGTGAAGTTCCTCTACACGGTGCCGAACTTCCAGAACCCGACCGGCGTGACGCTCACCGAGCCGCGGCGAGACGCGATCGTGGAACTCGCCGAGCGCTACGACCTGCTGATCATCGAGGACAACCCGTACGGCTTGCTGGGCTTCGAGGAGGGGCCGGGCCAGGCACTGCGGGCCCGCTCGTCCGACCGGGTCATCTACCTGGGGTCGTGCTCGAAGATGTTCGGCGCCGGGCTGCGCACCGGCTGGGTCCTCGCCCCGCCCGCGGTCCGCGAGAAACTCGTCCTGGTCAACGAGTCGCAGGTGCTCAGCCCGGCGATGCTGACGCAGATGATCGCGTCCGAGTACCTCGGCAAGTACCCCTGGCGCGAGCAGCTCAAGGTGTTCCGTGAGATCTACCGCGAGCGCCGCGACACCATGCTCGACGCGCTCTCCACGATGATGCCGAGCGGCGTCACCTGGACGCACCCGCGCGGCGGGTTCTTCGTCTGGGCGACCGTCGGCGACGACCTCGACACCAAGGCGATGCAGCCGCGTGCGCTCGCGCACAAGGTTGCCTACGTGCCCGGGATCGGCTTCTACGCGGACGGCGCCGGCCGCCAGAACATGCGGCTGTGCTTCTCGTCGGCATCGCCGGACCGGATCCGAGAAGGGATCCGGCGCCTGGCGAGCGTCATCGAGGAGGAGACCGAGCTGCGTCACGTCTTCAACACGCCGTCCGCCGTACGCCGTGGCCCGCACGGTGGCCCGGTGTCCCGCACCTCGTTCACACCCGGACCGGAGTTGGCATGAGTAGGCACGTCCTCGTCCTGGCCGGTGGCCTGTCCTACGAGCGCGAGGTCTCGCTGCGCTCGGGCCGCCGCGTCGTCGATGCGCTGCGGCGCAGCGGCGTCGACGCCACCGTTCGCGACGTCGACGCCGGCCTGCTGACCGCGCTGGAGACCGAGCGGCCGGACGCGGTGTTCATCGCGCTGCACGGCGCCAGCGGCGAGGACGGGTCACTCCGGGGCGTGCTGGACCTCCTCGGCATCCCGTACGTCGGCGCCGGCGCGGATCCGGCTCGGGTCGCCTGGGACAAGGCTGCGGCGAAGGCTCAGCTGCGCGCCGTCGGGCTGCCGACGCCGGACTGGATCGCGCTGCCCCACGAGACGTTCCGCGAGTTGGGTGCGCAGGCACTGCTCGACCGGATCGTCGAGCGGCTGGGCATGCCGCTGATGGTGAAGCCGGCCGAAGGTGGCTCCGGGCTGGGGGCGCAGGCCGTGCGCACGGTCGAGGAGCTGCCCAGCGCGATGGTGGGGTGCTTCGGCTACTGCGACACCGCATTGATCGAGCGGTTCGCCAGCGGTGCGGACATCGCGGTGAGCGTCGTGGAGTCTGCGCTGGGGCCGGCGGCGCTGCCCGCGGTGGAGATCGTTCCGGCGGACGGCGTCTACGACTACACGGCCCGGTACACGGCAGGCACGACGACGTGGCACGCACCGGCCCGACTCGACCCGGAGATCGCAGAGCGGGTCGCCGAGACCGCGGTCGCGGCACACGATGCCCTGGAGCTGCGTGACCTGTCGCGGGTCGACCTGCTCGTCGACGAGGCGGGGGACATCCAGGTGCTGGAAGTCAACGTGTCGCCAGGGCTGACCGAGACCAGCCTGCTGCCGATCGCCGTGCAGGCGGCCGGCCTCGACTTCGGCACGGTCCTTGCCGATCTCGTAGAGCAGGCCATCAAACGCTCGAGTTAGTCGAAGGCCCCCGCGCGGGGCTCTTGTTCTGGCCTGGAGCCCGCTGAGCACTTAGAGGTCTAGCCAGAAGTGGAGTTCGTCTCGGTCGTCGTTCGGGCCGACGCGGATCGCGCCGGGGATCCGACCGACCTCTCGATAGCCGCACCGCTTGTAGAACCGCTCGGCCCCGGTGCCGCTGCGCGTCATGAGCGTCAGCGCCTCGAGTCCCAGAGCCTCCTTGGCATAGGCCGCCGCCGCCGCCATCAACGAGGTGCCGAGTCCGAGCCCCTGCCACTCCGGATCGACCTGCACCCGGTACACGGTTCGCCAGTGGCGACGCAGAAGACTCTCACTTTCGGCGAGCAGCAACCACGCTACAACGCGCTCGCCCGTTAGCGGCCCTGAGAGGCCCGTAGACAGACGATTGTCCGAATCGGTACCGGGGACTACAGGGATGTCATTCTGGGCGCTCTCCGTGGAAGGGAAGCCTGCCCCGTTTCGGACTGATTCGCGATTTTTTTCACGATCCGGTGCGACGAGACAGATCAACACGTCGGAGCCCTGCCGGACGCGGTCGAACGAACGATCCGCAGTCGGTCGGATGTCGTCGCCCGTCACCGGTGGCACGAATCCGACCGAGCCGCCTTCGTTGGTGACACGGACCCACATGTCGACGAGGTGCGCACGGAGCTCCTCGGTCAACGGTGGGTTCACCACCACCCTCGGCTCGGTTCCAGTATCCGGCTGACCTTCTTCGTGGTGCACGATCTCTCCAGGCTTGGTTCTCTAACGTGGTGCTTGATCGGGCGTCGTGCCGTTCGATCCAACGACGACGCGGTCCGCTCGCCACGCCCAGTCTTGGGCGGGACTCGCCAGTTCCTGCCTTCCGCGCGCCCGGCCGCCGCCCGGGGGTATCCGGTCGCCACGCTGACGCTGCGGATGCCCGTGCTGTTCTGGAACGGTCGGGGCTTCGCTGCCCCAAAACGTGGACGCCCGGCGACCCATCGGGTGGGTGCCCGGCCGTGCCCGCGCTCAGCGATTCCGGACGGACCTATCGTCGTCGTCGGAGGCAATCCGAACGACTGCGGTCACCGGGCAGGCGGAGCGCCAACGGACACCGTCTCTCGATCCACGCCGCAGCCCGCTCGTCGGGCATCTCCGCTCACCTCTCTGCCGGTCGCCCACCGGCAACCTGGAGCCGGCGGGCGGTCCGCTCGGCGCGACTCCGCTCGGATCAGATAACCAGGTCCATATCCGGGCTCACGCCGCCGGGGTGGGTTCTTCGGGCCCGTCGGGCCTCAGCGTCGGCTCACCGACGTCGTCGGGCAGCGTGCAGCAAACGCACACCGAGCCGACGGACGCGGGGGAGAGGCACACCCATGCGCCTGATCCTGCCCCACGCCCCCTCCCAAGGCCCACCGAATTTTCGCCCCGCCGATCCCGCCAGACCCCTGCCCCGCAGCTCCCATCTCACTCCCGCCGCCCCACCCCGCGCTACCCAGGCCCACGCGCTCGCCGCCCTCGTGGCACCACCGCCCTCGTGGCGCCCCCGCCCTCGCGCCACCCCAGCCCGCGCGCCGCCCCACCCGCGCGCGCCACCTCCCGCGCGCCACCCCAGCCCGCGCGCACCATCCGCCCTCGTGGCGCCCCCGCCCTCGCGTCACGCAACCCCTCACGTGCCGCCCAGCCTCCGCTGCTGCCCCGGCGCGGCTCTCCGCTCCGCCGCACGCCACCCGCGGCTTCCCTGTGCCCGCCCTCGCGCTCCACGCCCACTCCGGGACTCCGCGGCCCACGCACACCACCCAACCCCTCGCGCCGCCCGTGGCTCTCGCGGCCATAGCGGCCCGCCCCCAGCCAATGCGCTACTGCGGTCTGCGCCGAACACGGCGGAGGCCGCTGGCGGCGGCTGCGCGTCGCCGAGTTCGGCAACCGGCCGAGCTTCTTCGGTCCGCAGCCTCTGACCCGCCAACCGCCGCGTCCTATCGGAGAGGTCACCGGCGTACGGCGCTCGATCCTGACCGGTAGCCCAGGATCCATCGCGATGGGATGGCTCGCCGCGTCGTTGATGAACCTGACGACTCGCCGGGCTCCGCCTGGGCCACGCCCACGCCTCACTCTGGGCGGCCTCCGCCGCTCCGCCCGATAGCGCTGAACATTTTGTGCCCCTGGAGGGGCACAAAATGTTCAGCGCCTCGGCCGCCGCTGTTAATCGGCGAGCCAGGCAACCGTCTATGCGCGGTTCCGCCGAGGGAGCAGCGGCGCCTCGCTACGCGTCCGGCTGATGACGGTGACCGACCCGCGCGTCAGGACTGGTCGTCGACCTGGCCGGTGACTCCCATCGCGTCAGCGATGCGCTCCAGGTCGTCGATCGTCGCGAACTCGATCGTGATGCGCCCCTTGCGCTTCCCCAGGTCCACCTTCACCCGGGTGTCGAACCGGTCGGACAGCCGCCCGGCCAAGTCCTCCAGACCGGGAGACCGCATCCGGGTACGCCGTGCCGGCGCCTCGCGCGTCGGCGGCTCCGGGTCGCCGCCGAGCGCGACGATCTCCTCGGTGGCCCGCACGGAGAGCCCTTCGGCGACGATTCGTGTTGCCAGCCGCTCCTGTGCGTCGCTGTCGTCCAGCGAGAGCAGCGCCCGGGCATGACCCGCGCTGAGCACGCCGGCGGCGACGCGGCGCTGCACTGCCGACGGGAGATTCAGCAGCCGGATCGTGTTGGAAATCTGCGGACGGCTCCGTCCGATGCGCTTGCTGAGCTCCTCCTGGGTGACGCCGAACTCGGCGAGCAACTGCTGGTAAGCCGCCGCCTCTTCGAGCGGGTTCAGGTCGGAGCGATGGATGTTCTCGAGCAGCGCGTCCCGGAGGAGATTGTCGTCGCTGGTGTCGCGGATGATCGCGGGGATCGTCTCGCGGCCGATCGCTTTCGAGGCGCGCCAGCGACGCTCCCCCATGATCAGCTCGTAGCTGCCGGCACCCTTCTCCCGCACCACGACCGGCTGGAGAACACCGACCTCGCGGATGGAGGTCTTGAGCTCCTCCATCGCGTCTTCGTCGAACTCTCCCTTACGGGGCTGCTTGGGGTTGGGCGTGATCGCGTCGACCGGCACTTCACGGAACTGGGCACCGGGGACCGGCGCCAGGTCCGACTGGCCGCCGCCATTGGTCGACGCGCCCGTGGCGAACGGCGTCCGCTGGACGACGACCGGAGCGCCGCCGTCCTCTTCACCCGGCAGCGGTGCCGCCGGAATCAGCGCACCGAGGCCCCGCCCCAGTCCGCGTCGATTCTTCACTGGTGTCCTCCCCTAGCGCCGCGCTCCGCGATCTCCCGAGCAGCCTGAAGATAACTCGTGGATCCGCGCGAACCAGGATCGTAAGTGATCACCGATTGCCCGAACCCGGGCGCCTCCGAGACACGGACGCTCCGGGGGATGACCGCCTCCAGCACGGTCTCGCCGAAGTGTCCCCGCACCTCTGCGGCGACTTGATCGGCGAGCTTGGTGCGACCGTCGTACATCGTCAACAGGATCGTGGTGATCTGGACGTCGTTGTTGAGGTGCGCCTTGACGAGTTCGACGTTCCGGAGGAGCTGCCCCAGCCCTTCCAGCGCGTAGTACTCGCACTGGATCGGGATGAGTACCTCTCGTGCCGCGACGAGCGCGTTGACGGTCAGCAGACCGAGAGACGGCGGGCAGTCGATGAAGATGTAGTCGATGTCGGCCGGGAAGGCGTCGATCGCCCGGCGGAGACGGTTCTCGCGGGCGACCACCGAGACCAGCTCGATCTCCGCGCCGGCGAGGTCGATCGTCGCCGGCACGCAGTAGAGGTTCGGCACGCCCTCGACGGCCACGGTCGCGTCCGCGAGCGGGATGCCGTCGACGAGGACGTCGTAGGTGCTCGGGACTCCGGCCCGGTGGTCGACGTTCAGTCCCGTGGACGCGTTGCCCTGGGGGTCGAGGTCGATCACCATGACCCGGTTTCCGTGAAGGGCGAGCGCCACGGCGATGTTGACCGTCGTCGTGGTCTTGCCGACGCCACCCTTCTGGTTCGCGACGCACATGACGCGACGGGTGGCGGGGCGAGGCAGCGTGTTGTGGCCGGGGTTCAACACCTGGACGGCGCGACGAGCCTCGATCGCTATCGGCAGGTCGTCGTCCTCTGTTTCACGTGAAACATCGCCGGGGAGGACCCGGGGATCCATCGTCAGCGGATCCGTTTCACGTGAAACCTCGTACGGATCGGGAGCCGTTTCACGTGGAACGGCGGTGGCGTCGTCCAGCACGGCACGGATACGTCGCTGGCTCTCGTCCGCTTCGTTGGTGAGCGCGTGCGGGGCGGACTGAGCGGGGTCGCTCACGTCGATCTCCTGGACCTGTTCAGTACCGGACTCGGGGGAAGCTGACCCCAAGGGTTCAGCGGTGTCCGCCGACGCTGCAGTCGCTGCGCCGCGCTCGAAGGGAGGGACCTCGGCGAGGATTGCGCCGGCACTTCCCGACGGTACCGCCCCGACGTCACTAACCTCTGCCCGACCGACAACTCTGTGGATGAGATCGCGCAAGGAGTCACTGATTCCTTCGCTCAACTCGCCGACGCGGCGCTCGCTGGGGGTTGTTCCGAGCAGATCGTCGAGCGTCGGCGATACGACGATCTCCAGTCGTCCGTCCTCGACGCTCAGCCCCTCGTCCGGTCCGACCGCCCGGAGCCGGGGACGCGCCTCCTCGCCGGAACCAGCCGCAGTAGTAGGCCCAGCCACGTCACTGCCATCCCCAGCCCCAGTACATTCCCGAGCCTCACCACCGACACCGGCGAAGTCGTCGGGTTGCTCGGCATCCAACCCGCCGCCCGGGCCACGCCCATCCCTTGCGCCCCCCGGGAACCCACCCTCGCTGGGACGCACGACAGAGCCGCCGTCGCCACCCGCCTGTTCGCCCGCGACCGCCACACCGCTCCCGCCGACCGGGCGCTCGCCCAAGCCGGCCCGAACCGACGAACCGTGCCCAGCGACGCGGGCACCGTCGCCGATCGAAAGCTCATCCGAGTCGACCCCGACCGCGACCTCGTCCACCGACTCACCAGCGCCGGGCGCCCCGCCTCCGGACTCTCCGCCTCCGGACTCCCCGCCCCCGGACTCGCCGCCCCCGGACTCGCCGCCACGGGACTCGCCGCCACCGGACTCGCCGCCCCCGGCCGGGCGCTCGCGCCAGTCACCGCCGACTGCCGAGCGCCGGCCCGCCGCGATCGCCGGCTCGCTGCCCCAATCGCCGCCACCGGCCGGGCGCTCGCGCGAGTCACCGCCGACTGCCGAGCGCCGGCCCGCCGCGACCGCCGGCTCGCTGCCCCAATCGCCGCCACCGGCCAGGCGCTCGCGCGAGTCACCGCCGACTGCCGAGCGCTGGCGCGCCGCCGCCGCCACCTCGCCCCCGGACTCGCCGCCTGGATCACCGTCGGCCGTCGGACTCGGGTGCGTGGACGTCTCGGCAGGCTCGACCCCCGGATCACCCCCGAAGCCCTCATCACCTTCGTGGCCCGCACTCAACGAGACTCCGCCGCTCTCCGCAAGAGTGCCGCCAGCGACGGGCCCGCCCGCCCCCGCGGCGTCCGGAGGAACCGAAACCGCGCGGATCAGCCGCAGCGGTGAGGCCGAACTCCCCGGCCGTCTCGGACGCCGGGACAGCTCGGTCGGGCGCGGCGCGTGGCGTCGACCACGACGCCGGACGAGGCCGCGCGCCCCACCATCGTCACCGCCTTCGTCGAAGCTTCCGTCGAAGCTTCCGTCGAGCGATAGCCAGCCGAGGTTTTCGTCGAGCGAGGGCCAGCCGAGGTCCGAGCTCCCGCATCCCGGAAGGTGGACCACCGCCGATCCGGCCGGTTTCGAGTCCGGCCATCCCACGGCAGTGGGCTTCCGAGATGCGTCGTCGGTCATGGGCCGTGTTGTCCTCTCCGTCGCCGGCGGCTCGGAGCAGCCGAACCCGGCCGCCGCCGCGACGAATCCCGACGGCTCGCGGCCGCCGGGCCAGGGCCCACCGAGCCACCACGGAGAATCTCGACCACGGTCGTCGGGGGGTCGACGACACCGCCTCCGCACTCGACGATACGAGGGGAGACGCCCCCAACCCGTGCTACCGCGGCGGCGTGTTCGGTGATCTCCTCGGCCGCCGACGACCCCTTCAGCGCGAGCATCTTCCCGGAAGGCTCACACAGCGGCAGGCACCACCCCGCGAGGCGGTCCAGCGGCGCGACCGCCCGCGCGGTCACGATGGCCGCGGAGACCTGACCCACGACCTCCTCCGCCCGCCCACGGCGCACGGTCACCGACGACAGTTCCAGCGCGGAGACCGCCTCGTTCAAGAACGCGACCCGGCGGGCGAGCGGCTCCAGAAGCGTCACCCGCAGATCCGGTCGCGCGATCGCCAGAACGAGGCCGGGCAACCCAGCGCCGCTCCCGACGTCGACCACCGTGGCGTCCGCCGGAAAGAGCTCAGCCACGACGGCGCAGTTGAGGAGGTGACGATCCCACAGCCGCGGGGCCTCCCGCGGACCGATCAACCCGCGCTCGACGCCCGCCGTCGCCAGCAGGGAGGCGTAGTCGATCGCCAGCGGTAGCCGCTCGCCGAACACCTGGGCCGCAACAGCAGCGAGCCCCGCCGGCGGACCGGCGGGGCTCGCAGGAAGTGTGCTGCTCATGCGCTCTGCAAGTGGACGACCACCCGACGCTCCGGCTCTTCACCCTCGGACTCGCTCCGGACGTCGTCGATCGCGCTGATCGCGTCGTGCACGACCTTGCGCTCGAACGGGTTCATCGGGCTGAGCTTCACCGGCTCACCCAGCGACCGCGCCTGCTCGACCGCGTTCTTGGCGATCGCGACGAGCTCCTGACGACGCTTGGCGCGGTAACCGCCGACGTCCAGCATCAGCCGACTACGCACGCCGGTCTGCTGGACGACCGCCAGACGAGTCAGCTCCTGCAGCGCGTCGAGCGTCGAGCCGCGCGGGCCGATCAGCGCGTCGAGCTCATCACCGATCACCGCGACGACCGCCCGGTCGCCCTCGACGTCCATGTCGATGTCCCCGTCGAAGTCGAGGATGTCGAGCAGCCGCTCGATGTAGTCACCGGCGATGTCGCCCTCGCGAACCAACAGGTCTGTGCCCGTCTCGTCCGCGGTCTCGGGACGCGTCTCCGTCATCAATACTCCCTGGCTTGCGGCGCCACCGCGACGGGGCACCGATGATCCGTGGAGGACCGGCTAACGCCGGCCGCCCTTGCGCTTGCGGTTCCGGTTGTCCTGCGGACGTCGTCCGCCGCCGCTACCGCGGGGTGGAGTCGGTCGACGCGCGGGCGCCGGTTTCTCGGAGTTGTCGTCGGCCGAGGCATCGGACTTCGACTTATCGGCCGCTGCACGGTCGGCCCGAGCCTGAGCGGTGTCGAACTTGACCGAGCCGCCGGTGGACTGCCGCGCGGTCGCGGAGCGGCCGCCCTTCTTCGGGTTGACCGGCTTGACGCCTGGCTTCGGCGCCATCGCGGCGGCCTTCTCCGGGTCGACCTTCGGGTCACCGGGCTTCGGGATCGGCATCTTGCTGAGCACCCAGAACTGCTGACCCATCGAGAAGAAGTTCTGCGTCACCCAGTAGATGACAACACCGATCGGGAAGATCGCACCCGAGATGAGCAGCGAGGCAGGGATGCCGTAGAGCATCAGCTTCTGCACCATCGCTTGCGTCGGGTCAGCCGCCGCACCGTTGCGCGCGATCATCTGGCGCTGCGTGATGTAGGTCGTCGCGACCATCGTGATGATCAAGATCCCGGAGACCAGCGTGACCGACAGCCGGCTCGCGTCGAGCTGCTCCAGCTGCTCGGTGGTGTTCCGGAACGCGGCCGCGATCGGGGCACCGAAGATCGTCGCTTCGGAGGCGCTGTGGAACTGCTCCTCGGTCCACCCGTACTCGGTGGTCATCGCCTTGAACGCGGATTCCGACGCCGGGTTGATCAGCCGCAGCACGTGGAACAGACCGAGGAAGACCGGGATCTGCAGGAAGATCGGGAGGCAGCCCATCAGCGGGTTGGCCTTCTCCCGCCGGTACAGCTCCATCATTTCCTGCTGGAGCTTCTGCTGGTCGTTCTTGTACTTGTCGCGCAGTTCCTTCATCTGCGGCTGGAGCGCCTGCATGGCTCGCTGCGACTTGATCTGCTTGACGAAGACCGGGAACAGCACGACCCGGACGGTCAGCACGAGGAAGACGATCGAGAGCACCCAGGCGAGGCCGGACGGCAGGTTGAGGAGGCCGCCCCACAGGTCGTGCCAGCGCAGCAGGATCCACGAGATTCCCGTGTAGATCCAGTTCAGATTCACCGAGTAGCTCCAGACAGACGGCGGTTGCGAGCACGACGGAGGCGGGTCACCCACCGGGAGCGGGGCCGCGCCGAGGGGACCGGGTCGTACCCGCCGGGGTGGAACGGGTGGCAGCGCATTACGCGCCAGCCTGCCAGCAGGATCCCCGCCACCGGGCCGTGAGTCCGCAGCGCCTCGAGCGCGTAGGCGCTACAGCTGGGGTGGAAACGACAGCGCGGAGGCAATGCCGGGCTGATCCACCGGCGATAGAACTGGATCGGCGCGATCAGTACCGCGAGCAACAGCCGAGACATCCGGCCTGCCGGCCGTTCGGTCGGCTCGGTGAGCTCGGTCGCAGCGGAGCCAGGGGCCGTCTCGTCGGAGACGTCCCCGGGTCGGTGCGGTGCCATGCTCATCGTCGGGCCTTCAAGATGCGTCGGAACGCGCCGTCCAGGTCGCGGGCCAGGGTCTCGGAGGACTGACCGGCCGCGGCCGGAAGCGCACGGACCACCACCGCACTACCAGCCGGTAGCTGCGGTAGCCGGTCACGGACGAGGTGGCGCAGCTGCCGAGCGACGCGGTGCCGCACGACGGCGTTGCCGACCGCCTTGGAGACGACGAAACCGGCCCGGACGGACTCCTCCGTCGGGCCGGTGTCGTTCGCCGGGCTACCGGTGCGCGTCGGGTCGGCCGAAGCCGACGGACCCAACGCCACGTGGACGACGAGCGTGCTGCGACCCGCGCGATTGCCCGAGCGAAGCACCCTGGTGAAGTCCTCGCGCCGCCGCAGCCGCGCGTGCGCCGGCAGCACGCCGCGCTCCTGCCGGATCAGGCGGAGAGGCGCGCGCGCCCCTTGAGGCGCCGGGCGGCGATGATGGCCCGCCCCGCACGCGTGCGCATGCGCAGCCGGAAGCCGTGGGTCTTCGCGCGGCGGCGGTTGTTCGGCTGGTAGGTGCGCTTGCTCACGTCGAGGTCTCCGATGCGTACTATCAGGTCGAACTGCGGTCGGCTCGGCTAAGCCGGTGACCGACGTAGCGCCGCTCACCGAGTCCGTCCTACAGGTACGGACATAGCCATAGATGCTTCCAGCGTACGTGAGCCATCACAGGCCCAGCAAATGCGGTCGGCTCCATCCACAGCCAGTGACCGGCACCCCTCGCAGCGTTCTGCCGCGCACGGCCTCTTCCGTCCCGTATTCAACCTGGCACATCAGGCATGCGCGCAGGCCACGGCCTTGCACGGGACAACGGGCCACCTCAGCCTGTGGACAACGCCTTGTTGGGTGCTCAGAGACGCTGTTAGCCTGCCCGTTTGCCGGTCCTGGTTGATCTCGTCGGAGTCCCCGTCAGAGCAGTCGGGGGCGTTCGGCCTGGTAGGCCCACTGAAGGGCAGCCGCCCGACACGCCGTCGGAGCCGGGGGCACAAAATGTCCGGTTCAGGCCTGGGCCCGCGCACTATACACAGGGTGTGGAAACCGGTGTGGACAGTGCACCGGGCGATCGGGAGCGACGCTATCTACCAGGGGGAACGGTGACCGACGAGAGCGTCAATCTCGAAGGCATCTGGTCTGCGGCCACGGAAAGCCTGGCCGACCAGGACCTCAGCCCCCAGCAGCGCGCGTGGTTGCGGTTGACCCGCCCGCTGGCGTTGGTGGAGGACACCGCGCTGCTCGCCGCGCCCAACCAGTTCGCGAAGGACGCGTTCGAGAGCCGCCTACGCGGCGTCATCACCGACGCGATCTCCCGGCAGCTGGGCCGGACGGTCAACGTCGCGGTCACCGTCCGGGTCCCGGTCGAACAGCAGACGATGGAGCTCCACGTCATCGAGCTCCCTCCGGTCGACACCTGGCGGCCGGACTCTTACCCGCCCGGACGTTACGAGCCACCGCGGACGGGCGCCGGGCCGGCACCGGGTCAGGACGCGCCGCCGTTCGACCGCGAGGCCGACGAGGACTACCGCCGCGACTACCGTCCGGCCTCCGAGCGTCCCGAGTACCCGGCCCAGTCGGGCGCCGGCTATCGGCCGGAAGCGTTCCGCCCGTACGGCGAGAGCGCGCCGCCCCCGCAGCAGCCCGCCTACGGCGCCGCCCCGGAGCGGTACCGCCCGGAGGACGAGCGAGAGCCGGACGCCGGTCCCGGAGAGCCGCTCGACGCGTCGAGCGCGGCCGAGCGGGCTCGCGGTCGCCACGCCGCCGAGTCGGAGGCCGGTACCGCCGCACCGGAGGCGGCCGCCCCGAACCTGGGGGCCGGTACGCCGCCCGCCTCCGGCGCCGCGAGCGTCGTCGGCACCGCGGGTGTGCCCGGCTACCCGCCGGCCTATCCGGAGCAGCAGCCCGCCTACCGCGCTCCGGGCCCGTACGGCGCCGCGCGCCCCGGCGGCTACGAGCCGTACGACGGCACCGCCTACCCGCCGGCCTTCGACAACCGCGGCCGCCATCACCCCCCGGCCTTCGGCCAGGAGCCGTCGGTCCCCGGCGAACCGGCCAACCGCGGCATCCGACGCAGTGAGCCGCCGCGGCCCACCGAGCCGGCCCGGCTGAACCCGAAGTACACGTTCGAGACGTTCGTCATCGGCTCCTCGAACCGGTTCGCACACGCCGCAGCCGTCGCAGTGGCCGAGGCGCCGGCGAAGGCTTACAACCCGCTCTTCGTCTATGGCGGCTCCGGGCTGGGCAAGACGCACCTTCTGCATGCGATCGGCCACTACGCCCAGTCGCTGGGCAACGCACGCGCCGTGCGGTACGTGTCCACCGAAGAGTTCACGAACGACTTCATCAACTCGCTGCGGGACGACAAGACCCAGGCGTTCCAGCGCCGCTACCGCGACGTCGACATCCTCCTCGTCGACGACATCCAGTTCCTGGAGAGCCGCGAGCGGACGCAGGAGGAGTTCTTCCACACGTTCAACACGCTCCACAACGCGAACAAGCAGATCGTGATCAGCTCCGACCGCTCACCCAAGCAGCTGTCGACGCTGGAGGAACGCTTGCGGACCCGGTTCGAGTGGGGCCTGCTGACCGACATCCAGCCGCCGGACCTGGAGACGCGGATCGCGATCCTGCGCAAGAAGGCGGCGCAGGAGCGGCTGGCGGCCCCGCCGGAGGTGCTGGAGTTCATCGCCAGCAAGATCCAGTCGAACATCCGCGAGCTCGAGGGCGCGCTGATCCGGGTCACCGCGTTCGCCAGCCTCAACCGGCAGCCGGTGGACCTGGGCCTGGCCGAGGTGGTGCTGAAAGACCTGATCCCCGAGGGCGGCGGCCCGGAGATCACCGCGGCCACGATCATGGCGGCCACCGCCGAGTACTTCAGCGTCTCCATGGACGATCTGTGCGGGTCGTCGCGGTCCCGGGTCCTGGTCAACGCTCGACAGGTCGCGATGTACCTGTGCCGGGAGCTGACCGACCTCTCGCTGCCCCGGATCGGACAGGCATTCGGCGGCCGCGACCACACGACGGTCATGCACGCCGACCGCAAGATCCGCCAGATGATGGCCGAGCGCCGGTCGCTCTACAACCAGATCGCGGAGCTGACCAACCGGATCAAGCAGCGCGCCCAGCAGTAGCGCTCTCAGCGCCTTCCAGGGCCCGCCGTGCAACCGCACGGCGGGCCCTCGTCGTCGCGGCGGCCGGCCACGTTCAGGAGTCGGTCATTCGGCGCACTCATGCCGTTCACGCCGTTAATCCGGCCCGTTCGCCATCGGATCTTCCACAGCCCTGTTGGGCATTCCGGTCCACATGGTGTGGACACCGGTCATCAACAGGTGGGTATGAGTGACGTCGCTGGATAGAGCGCTAATCTCATCCTCCATCCACCGCACTGCCCCCAGGCCTGTCCACCGTTTCAGCAGCGCTCGTGCACAGGCTGGGGATAACCCTGTGGAAAGGCCGCGCGAATGTGGGAAACCTGTGCGGTCAGATGTGGGTCCGTTGTGGGTAACTGGGGACAACCGCGCGGCTTCCACAAGAGGGCGCTCGTCGTCCCCAATCTCCCCACTGTCTTTCCACACCCCCACTCACGTCGCACGCTGCGAAAACGTTCGATTCCCACAGTTCCCACAGCACCTACTACGACGATGAAACAGTTATCTAGAGAGATCTCAAGTGCTCTTAGGTGCTGGGGACTGTGGGGAAAACGCTCCGGAAGCCGAGTTGGCGCACGCTTCGAACGACCGCATCGAAGAAGACGGAGATCGGACGCGCCTCGGCCGCCCGGCGCACCGTTTCGTCGCACCCACGGGGTACGGTCGGCTCCCCAGCACGACGAAGGACGGCATCACATCGACGGTGCTGCCACCATCGACGTCGGATGCACGCAGCAGGGCCACCGCATTGATGGAGGCAAGGAATGAAGTTCCGGGTCGAGCGCGAGTCGCTTGCCGACGCCGTCGCGTGGACGGCCAAGAGCCTGCCGGCGCGGCCACCGGTGCCGGTGCTGGCAGGTGTCCTGCTGGAAACCGACAACGACCGGTTGACCGTCTCGGGCTTCGACTACGAGGTCTCCAGCCAGATGGGCGTCGACGTGCAGACCGATACGCCCGGCCGGGTGCTGGTCTCCGGGCGTCTGCTCGCCGAGATCACCAGGGCACTCCCGAACCACCCCGTCGAGCTCGAGGCTGACGAGGCGCGCGCCGAGATCGTCTGCGGCACCGCTCGCTTCACGCTGCCGACGATGCCGGTGGAGGACTACCCCACCCTGCCGGAGATGCCCACCGTCGCCGGTGCGGTCGACGCCGACGAGTTCGCCACCTCGGTCGCCCAGGTCGTCGTCGCGGCGGGCAAGGACGACACGCTCCCGGTCCTGACCGGCGTCCGGCTGGAACTGGAGGGCGACCGGCTGACGCTGCTGGCCACCGACCGGTACCGGCTGGCCGTCCGCGAGCTGACGTGGCGCCCCGGTGCACCGGACGTCAGTCAGCACGCGCTCGTGCCCGCCCGCACGCTGTCCGACACCGCCCGCGCGATGTCGTCGGGCACCGAGGTCACGCTCGCATTGAGCCAGGGCACCACCGGCGAGGGGCTGATCGGGTTCTCCGGTGCCGGGCGGCGAACCACCACGCGCCTGCTCGACGGTCAGTTCCCACCGGTGCGCTCGCTCTTCCCCGACAGCCACGCGATCCAGGCGAAGGTGCCGACCGCGACGATGATCGAGGTCGTCAAGCGCGTATCGCTGGTGGCCGAGCGCAACACCCCGGTCCGGCTGGCGTTCACCTCGGGCATGCTCACGGTCGAAGCCGGCGGCACCGAGGACGCCCGCGCGTCCGAGTCCACCGACGCGGTGTTCGACGGCGAGGACATCGAGATCGCGTTCAACCCCCAGTTCCTGCTCGACGGCCTGAACGCGCTCGGAACCGAGGTCGCGGTGCTCTCCTGCACCACGCCGCTCAAGCCGGCGGTGCTCACCGGCGAGGAGGCCGACGCCGAGTCCAAGCCGGTGAACGAGAGTGCTTACCGCTACCTGCTGATGCCCGTTCGGGTGTCCCAGTAGCCGGAGCTTTGTGGCGGGTTCCCCGGCCTGTCGCCAGATAGCCGGGGACCGGTTGACATCCGCGTGCGTGGCACGGGGAAGAATCGATCATGAAGCGTCCGGTGTGTGGAGACGGCCGAGCCGGGGCACGGCTGTCAGACCGGACGCATGCGGCACCTCGGCGGGCCACGACAGGGCGTTTCGTGGCACCACCGACCCAGCCGGCACCGCCACGCGAAGGCTGCGCCATCAGAAACGCAGGGGAGACCAGCATGGAGATCGGCCTCATCGGGCTCGGCAAAATGGGCGGCAACATGCGCGAGCGCCTGCGCCGCGCCGGCCACACCGTGATCGGGTACGACCGCAACCATGAGATCGCCGACGTCGGCAGCCTCGGCGAGCTCGTGGACGCGTTCACGACGTCGCCGAAGGTCGTCTGGGTGATGGTGCCCGCGGGTGACCCGACCCGCGACACCGTCAAGGAGCTGGGTGGCCTGCTCTCCGCGGGCGACGTCGTCGTCGACGGCGGCAACTCCCGCTTCACCGACGACAAGATCAACGCGGACCACCTCGCCGAGAAGGGCATCGGCTACGTCGACGCCGGCGTCTCCGGCGGCATCTGGGGTCTGAAGAACGGTTACGCGCTCATGGTCGGCGGCTCCGCGGAGAACGTCGCGAAGGTTCAGCCGTTCTTCGACGCGCTCAAGCCGGAGGGCGACTACGGCTACGTGCACGCCGGCCCGGTCGGCGCAGGCCACTTCGCGAAGATGGTCCACAACGGCATCGAGTACGGAATGATGCAGGCCTACGCCGAGGGCTACGAGCTGCTGATGGCCGCCGACGTCGTCGAGGACGTCCCGGGTGTGCTGAAGAGCTGGCAGGAAGGCACCGTCGTCCGTTCCTGGCTGCTCGACCTGCTCGTGAACGCGCTCGAGGAAGACCCGAACCTCGACGAGATCAAGGGGTACGTCAACGACTCCGGCGAGGGGCGGTGGACCATCGAGGAGGCGATCAACCACGCCGTGCCGGTGCCGGTGCTCGCCGCGTCGCTGTTCGCCCGGTTCAGCTCGCGGCAGGAAGACTCGCCGGCGATGAAGGCCGTCGCCGCGTTGCGCAACCAGTTCGGTGGCCACGCGACCACCAAGGCGGGCCAGGCTGCGACCGCGGCCCACCTCGGCGGGCCGGGCGACACGATCGACTCCTGACTCCCCGGCAATTCCAGCTTAAGAAGGGGAAATGAACACGGATCGGGCCGGGACCCCTCACCGGCAGGGTGGCACGTACGTCCGCCACCTGTCCCTGGTCGACTACCGCAGCTATCCCGCGGTGTCGGTCGACCTGGAACCCGGCCCGAACGTGTTCGTCGGACCCAACGGTCAGGGCAAGACCAACCTGGTCGAGGCGATCGGCTACATCGCGACGCTCGGCAGCCACCGGGTGGCGACCGACGCGCCGCTGGTGCGGGCAGGTGCCGCGCGGGCGGTGATCCGCGCGGCCGTCGTCCGCGACTCCCGCGAGCTGCTGGTCGAGCTGGAGATCGTGCCGGGCAAGGCGAACCGGGCCCGGCTCAACCGCTCGCCGGTCGCCCGCCCGCGTGACGTCCTCGGCGCGCTGCGGACCGTGCTGTTCGCCCCGGAGGACCTGGCGCTGGTGCGTGGCGACCCGGCGGAGCGGCGTCGCTTCGTCGATGACCTGCTGGTGGCGCGCTCGCCGCGCTACGCCGCCGTCCGAACCGACTACGACCGGGTCCTCAAGCAGCGCAACGCGCTCCTCCGCACCGCGGCGTCCGCACGCCGGGCCTCGAAGGGCGGCGGGGACCTCCGGACGCTGGAGGTATGGGACGGTCACCTGGCCGCGCACGGCGCCGAGCTACTGGCCGGCCGGCTCGAGGTGCTCGCAGCGCTCGAACCGTACGTGGCGAAGGCCTACGACGCGGTCAGCGCGGGCCGCGGCCGCACCCGCCTGGCCTATCGATCGTCCACTCATGGCGACGCGGCCACCGACACGCCGGAGCCGGTCGCCGACCGCCCCGAGTTCAACGTCGACGTCGCCGAACTGACCCGGAGCATCCTGGCCGCGCTCGCCGCGTCCCGGAGCCAGGAGATCGAACGCGGCATCACGCTGATCGGGCCGCACCGCGACGACGTCGTGCTCTGGCTCGGCGACCTGCCCGCCAAGGGGTACGCCAGCCACGGCGAAGGCTGGTCCTACGCGCTGGCGCTCCGGCTGGGCAGCTACGACCTGCTGAGCGCGGACGGCGGCGAGCCCGTCCTCATCCTCGACGACGTCTTCGCCGAGCTGGACACCCAACGCCGGGAGCGGCTGGCCGGTCTGGTGGGGGATGCTTCTCAGGTGCTGGTGACCGCGGCTGTCGCCGCGGACGTTCCGCCGGCGCTGCAGGGTGCACGTTTTGATGTCGCGGCGGGGGAGGTCACTCGTGTCTGACGAAGCAGCGGACGCTAAGCCGGCGGACGCCGCATCGGGCGGCGCGTCCGGCACCGGGAAGAAGCCGGTCGCCGGCGCACAGCTCGCCCGCGCCGCGCTGGACGCCGCTCGCGCGGCGGGCCGCACGTACACCACCCGCCCGGGCGGTCCGGCTCGTCGACCCGGTGACGGCCAGAGCCCGAAGCGGCGGCGCTGGAGCGGTGCCGGCCCCGATCCGCGCGATCCGCAGCCGCTGGGCAGCCTGGTGCGTCGGATGGTCACCGAGCGCGGATGGGACCGGGCCAACGCCGAGGCCAGGGTGCTCGGTGACTGGGAGAAGCTCGTCGGCCCCGAGATCGCCGCGAAGTCACGCCCGGTCGGGCTGCGGGACGGCGAGCTGACGCTGCAGGCGGAGTCCACCGCGTGGGCGACGCAGCTGCGGCTGCTCTCCGGCAAGCTGCTCGGCCTGCTCTCCGCCGAAATCGGGCCCGACGTCGTCAAGAAGATCCGGGTGCACGGCCCGGCCGCGCCCAGCTGGAAGCGGGGTCCGCTCTCGATCCGCGGACGCGGACCGCGGGACACCTACGGCTGACGGCGCGTTCGGCGCTGGGCTTCGGCGGACGGCCGGAATCGGTCCGGCTCCTCCCCGTACTCCTCGAGCGTGTGGGCGACCCACCCGGCGCACCGCGCGATCGCGAGGATGGCCAGCCCCGCGTCGGCGGGCATGCCGGCGGTGAACGTCAGTGCGGCCACGCCGAAGTCGATCGTCGGGGCGAGTGGGCGACCGCGCCGGCCGGTCGCGAGGAACTGCTCCACGGCTTCCCACCGACCGCGGTGCGGCGGCTCGGCGGCCAAGACGTCGATGAGCGTCCGGCCGCGGGGGTCGCCGTCCGGGTAGAGCGGGTGGCCGAACCCCGGCAGCTGGTTGGCCTGGTCGAGTAGCCGCGCGACCACGGTGACCGCTCCGTCGCGTTCCGCCTCGGCCAGCGTCCGGTGCACCAGCGGCGCCGTTCCGCTCTCGACCGGGCCGTCGAGCGTGTAGAGCGCGCCCCCGATCGCCGCGTACGGGTGCGCACGGGCCGACGCCGCGACGCGGGCCGCCACCGTCGATGCGGTCACCGTGTGGTCGGCGAGCAGCCCGAGTGCGGTGTTCAGGGAGGCTACGGTGGTCGGCTCGGCGGGGAGTGCGGTCAGCGCGCTCCACAGGCGGTGTGCCACCGATCCGGGCGTCGCGTCGGTGTCGTTCTGACGGGGCAGGCCGTCGACCAGGGCGCCGATCAACGTGGCTGCGGTGATCATCACGGCTTCGGGGCGGAGATCCGCTCGCAGCGGGTCGACCGCGCTGACCGCGGCGACGATCGCCCGGATCCGGTCCAGCAGGCGGGTGCCGTGCGGCAGCGCGCCCGCGGCCGCACGAGCAGCGTCGACGAACTCCGCCGGACCGGTGAACGAGAGCGGCGGCTGCCCCTCGGACCAGAGCCAGCCGGCGACCGCCTCGAACGAGTCGGTGCGCGCCATCTCGCAGGCGTCCCGTCCGCGGTACCAAAGCCGCTGGTCGCGGACCTCGCTGATCGCGCTGCGGATCGAGACGCCGCCGCCGGCGGCGGCCACCGGCGTTCGCGGTTGCTGCGCCATCTGGTCGAGCTCGGCCGGGTCGAAGAAGCTCGTCCGACCGTCGGCACCCCGGACGCGGGCCAACAACCCGCGGCTGACGTAGGCGTACAGGGTTGCCGGTTTCACGCCGAGCCTGCGGGCGGCTTCCGCGGTGGACAGCAAGGAGACCTCGTCGGTCATCCCTCACCTCCCCGCTCGCCCACCCTGCCCACATTGATCAATGTATCGATGCGGTGTCTCCGCGGGATGGCGGTATCCACAGGTGTCTTGTGGATATGTGGATCAATATCGATCGACCCAGGTTGCAGGCGTGTGCGGGAGCAGCGGCCGGCCGGGAATCAGGCGAGCGTGCGGGCGATTTCGACGCCGAGCCGGTGACCGGACAGCCAGGCAGTCTCGATCCGCGGTGACCCCCAAGCGTCGCCGCACAGGCCGATCCGGGCGTCACCGAAGTGGTACGACGTCGCGCGCGGCCCCAGCGGTCGCGCCTCGCGCCACGGTTCGACGTACGTCCAGCTCGGCGGCTCGTCGATCGCGAGAATGCCGCAGACGGCGTCGATCACGGTCTCGGCGGCCTGATCGGGGTCGTCGAGGTGAGCCGTGGCGAACTCCGCAGTGGTGTGGGCGACCAGGACGGGCGCGGAGTCGCCGCGGCGGCGGCCGTCGTCGGCGATCCACTCCACGACCGGGTCGTCGTGCACGAAGACCCCGTCGACGTCCCACCGTCGGTCGGGCCAGCCTGCGGCCACCGCGAGCACCGGTGACCAGCGGGAATCCGCGGTGGCCTCGCGCTCGGCGGCGCAGGCAGGGTCGAGCAGGCGGTGTGCCTGCGGGTCCGGCATCGCGAGCACGACGGCGTCGGCGGGCCATCCGTTGACGCGTGGGCCGGGGCGGACATCGGTGACCGGGTCGCCGAGCGACACCAGCAGCCCGGCCGCGAGGTCCTCGATGAGCGAGCGCAGGCCTCCGGGAGTGCCGTAGCGGACCGGACCGTCCTCGCCGCGGTCGAGGCCCTCCGGGGTGTGAACGGCGAACGAGCTGGTCCACGGGTGGGCGAGGCCGCGGTGGACCCAATCCTCGGCGACCGCACGGAAGGCGTCGTCGCGGCAGGTGAAGTACGACGCGCCGAGGTCCACCGGGCGGCCGCTCAGGTGCCGGGTCGCCATCCGTCCACCCATCACGTTCGACCGCTCGCGGACCACTACCCGGTGACCGGCGCCGACGATCGCCCTCGCACACGCGAGCCCTGCGATCCCCGCACCGATGATCTGCACGTCAGCCGCCATGCGTCCATCGTCACAGCCCGCCCGCGCCGACCTCCCCGGGCCTGGTGCATGGTCAACCCCGTTCCATGACGATCTATGTTGATCAACATCGATCAGACTGCAGCCCAGAGGTGCCTCGGGGAGTTATCCACAGGCCGCCTGTGGAAATGTGGATCAAGCGAAATCGACATTGATCGACAGCGATCGCTATGCATCATTCATCTCATCGAGCACACCGTTCCCGATCGCTTCACCGTCCAACTCGGTCGGTCGCGAGCCCGCTAAAGTCATCCGGCATGGCGACTTCGGCAGCCGAGAAACGACGGCTTCTCGAGCGACTGAGCCAGGTCGACCGGCAAGCGGCGAGCCTCACCCTGCTGCGACAGCAGATTCACGAGGCCGTCTCGCAGGTCGACTCGGCGATCGCCGGCACGGCGACCGGCTACGACCGAAAGGTCCTCGATCAGCTCCAGCGGAACCTCGACGAGCTGGACCGATCGATCGAACTGATGCGCAGCGCGGTCATCGAGGGCCGCAACTTCGCTGCGCGGGTGCCTGAGTGATCGCGACGACCCCAGTTATTCACGCGGGGCCGGTGGGAGAATGACCACGGAGAGCGCGCGAACCGGCACCGAAGGTTCCTGGAGGCGGCCCGATGTCATCTGAGTTGGAGCGGATCGCCGGACGGCTCCGCTTCCTCTCCGACCAGGCCCAGCAGCACCGGCGCCCCGTGGTGGAGGCGTCGCAGAAGCTCCGGGACGCTGCGAGCGCGGTGGCCACGCTCCGGTTCGACCAGCCCGAGGGGCCGCCGATCACCGCGCCACCGAGCCTGGCGGCGCACCTCGTCCAGGCCGCTGACCGCGCGCGGGAAGCCGTGGTGCCGTTGACCCAGACCGCCGAACTGCTCCGCACATTCGCCGCGCGCCTCGCGGCCGGTGGAGCGGCGAGTGGCGCGGCCGGTGGAGCAGCGAGTGGCGCGGCCGGCGGGGCGCCGGGTGGAGCGGCGTCGCCCGGTGGCCAGCCGACGGGCACCGGCCCGTCGGCTCCGGCCGACCCCGGCGCACCCGGAGGTGGCTATCCACAGCCCGATTCCGCACCGGCCCGCCCCCGCCCGGCCGGTGCCGACCGTCGGTTACCCGGCCTGACGACGTCGAGCGGAGCCCGTCCGGGTGAGGCCTCACGGTACGGTCGCTATCCGACTACCACAGCGACCAGGTTCGCGCCGGGAAACCGGTCGTACGAAGTCGGCAGCCAGCCCCAGTAGGTACCCACGTGGACGGGGGGCCAAAAGCGTCAGCTTGCCCACAGGGTGCGCCGCTGCGACTTCCTGTCGGACGTGACGGCTAGACTGGATCTCGTACCCGCGCGTGTCAGGCTTCGCCGCGCCGCGCTCCTCCGGTGCTCACACCGGTCGGCGCGTCGTGGCGATGGGATTCCTGTTGCGCCAGACGCCGCCGGACCCGCCGGTGGAGAGAGCAGCCGAGGCCACTCAGTGTCAGAAAAGAAGAAGTCCGGCTACAACGCCAGCTCCATCACTGTTCTCGAAGGCCTCGAAGCAGTCCGCAAGCGTCCCGGTATGTACATCGGTTCCACCGGTGAGCGCGGCCTCCACCACATGGTCTGGGAGGTCGTGGACAACGCGGTCGACGAGGCGCTCGCCGGCTACTGCGACACGGTCGAGGTCACGCTGCTCGACGACGGCGGAGTCCGCGTCGTCGACAACGGCCGTGGCATCCCGGTCGGCCTGCACCCGGTCGAGAAGCGTCCGGCCGTCGAGGTCGTCCTCACCGTGCTCCACGCCGGTGGCAAATTCGACGGCAAGTCCTACGCGGTCTCGGGTGGTCTGCACGGCGTCGGCGTCTCGGTCGTCAACGCGCTCTCGCACAAGCTCGAGGTCGAGATCAAGACCGACGGCTACGTCTGGTACCAGCCGTACGAGAACACGCAGCCGGCCGCCAAGCTGGAGAAGCGCGGTGCGACCAGCGAGCACGGCACCGCGATCACGTTCTGGGCCGACCCGACGATCTTCGAGACCACGACCTACAACCTCGAGACGATCCGGCGCCGTATGCAGGAGATGGCGTTCCTCAACCGGGGCCTGACGCTGATCCTGCGCGACGAGCGCGGCGAGGACGAGGAGCGCGGTGAGAAGCCACGCGAGTACACGTACCAGTACAAGGGCGGTATCGCCGACTACGTACGGTTCCTCAACGAGAAGAACACCCCGATCCACAAGAGCGTGATCGAGTTCGCCGGTGAGAGCCAGGGCCTCGCCGTCGAGGTCGCGATGCAGTGGAACGAGAGCTACCGCGAGTCGATCCACTCGTTCGCGAACACGATCAACACCCACGAGGGCGGCACCCACGACGAGGGCTTCCGCACCTCGCTGACGAGCATCGTCAACCGGTACGCCAAGGACAAGAAGCTCCTCCGCGGCAACGACGACAACCTCACCGGCGACGACATCCGTGAGGGTCTGGCCGCGATCATCAGCGTCAAGATCGCCGACCCGCAGTTCGAGGGCCAGACGAAGACCAAGCTCGGCAACACCGAGGTGAAGTCGTTCGTCCAGAAGATCTGCAACGAGTGGCTCAACGACTGGTTCGAGCGCAACCCCAGCGAGGCCAGGGCGATCATCCAGAAGGCCTCGGCCGCGTCCCGGGCGCGCATCGCCGCGCAGCAGGCCCGCAAGCTCGCCCGCCGGAAGAGCGCGCTGGACTCCAACGCGATGCCCGGCAAGCTGTCCGACTGCCAGTCGTCCGACCCGCGTGAGTGCGAGCTCTACATCGTCGAGGGTGACTCGGCAGGCGGCTCGGCCAAGCAGGGGCGCGACCCGAAGTTCCAGGCGATCCTGCCGATCCGCGGCAAGATCCTGAACGTCGAGAAGGCCCGGATCGACCGGGTGCTGAAGAACAACGAGGTCCAGTCGCTGATCACCGCGCTGGGCACCGGCATCCACGACGAGTTCGACATCGAGAAGCTCCGCTATCACAAGATCGTGCTGATGGCCGACGCCGACGTCGACGGTCAGCACATCCGGACGCTGCTCCTGACGCTGCTGTTCCGCTTCATGAAGCCGCTGGTCGAGCTCGGCCACGTGTACCTCGCCCAGCCGCCGCTGTACAAGGTGAAGTGGAACAAGAAGGGCGACGACGCCCAGTACGCGTTCTCCGACCGCGAGCGCGACGGTCTGATCCGGCTCCGGCAGGAGAAGAACCCCAAGGCCAAGCCGGACGACATCCAGCGGTTCAAGGGTCTCGGCGAGATGAACTACCCCGAGCTGTGGGAGACCACGATGAACCCGGCGACCCGGACGTTGCTCCAGGTCACGCTCGACGACGCCGCGGTGGCCGACGAGCTGTTCAGCGTCCTGATGGGCGAGGACGTCGAGGCGCGCCGAACGTTCATCCAGCAGAACGCTAAGGATGTCCGTTTCTTGGACATCTAATTCGATCTGATGTTTGTCGTGTGGAAACGCTGGTAAGGGGCTGCAAATGCGCCGTACTGCGCAAGGCCAGGGCCGGAAGTTGTCCACACTGTTCACAGCCTCATCCACATCGTAAAACGGCATATCGGAAAAATCTCCCCGCCGCGGGAGCGATATCCACACCGGAAGGCAGTTCGTGACCGAGACGACGACCCCGCCACCCTCCGGCGACCGCGTCGAGCCCGTCGGGCTCGAGGTGGAGATGCAGCGCAGCTACCTCGACTACGCGATGAGCGTCATCGTCGGGCGCGCGCTACCGGATGTGCGGGACGGCCTCAAGCCTGTGCACCGCAAGGTCCTGTACGGCATGTACGACGGCGGTTACCGGCCGGAACGCGGATACGTGAAGTGTTCCCGCGTCGTCGGTGACGTGATGGGGCAGTACCACCCGCACGGTGACACCTCGATCTACGACACGCTGGTCCGGATGGCGCAGCCCTGGTCGCTGCGCCACCCGCTGATCGACGGCAACGGCAACTTCGGCTCGCCGGGCAACGACCCGGCCGCCGCGATGCGCTACACCGAGTGCCGGCTCGACCCGTTGGCCATGGAGATGGTCCGGGACATCGACGAAGACACCGTCGACATGGTCCCGAACTACGACGGCCGGGCGACCGAGCCGGCGATCCTCCCGTCCCGGTTCCCGAACCTGCTGGTCAACGGCTCGGCCGGCATCGCGGTCGGGATGGCGACCAACATCCCGCCGCACAACCTCCGCGAGGTCGCGGCCGGCGTCCAGTGGTGTCTGGACAACCCGGATGCGCCCGAGGAAGAGACCATCGTCGCGATGGCGGCCCGGATCAAGGGCCCGGACTTCCCGACCGGTGCGTTGATCGTCGGCGCCGAGGGCATCGCGGACGCCTACCGCACCGGCCGCGGTCTGGTCCGGATGCGGTCGGTCGTCGAGGTGGAGGAAGACCGCCGCGGCCGCCAGATGCTCGTCGTCACCGAGCTGCCGTACCAGGTCAACCCCGACAACCTGGCCGAGCGCATCGCCGAGCTGGTCAAGGAGGGCAAGCTCGCGGGCATCGCCGACATCCGCGACGAGTCCTCCGGCCGTACCGGCCAGCGCCTGGTTCTGGTCCTCAAGCGGGACGCGGTCGCCAAGGTCGTGCTGAACAACCTTTACAAGCACACCCAGCTGCAGGACTCGTTCGGCGTCAACATGCTGGCGATCGTCGACGGCGTCCCGCGGACGCTGAACATCGCCCAGATGGTGCGGTACTACGTCGCCCACCAGGTCGAGGTCATCGTCCGGCGCACCCGCTACCGCCTCCGCAAGAAGGAGGAGCGGGCCCACATCCTGCGTGGTTACCTCAAGGCGCTGGACGCGCTCGACGAGGTCATCGCGCTGATCCGCGCGTCGGAGACCGTCGACGTCGCGCGCACCGGCCTGATGCAGCTCCTGGAGATCGACGAGCTGCAGGCCACCGCGATCCTGGACATGCAGCTGCGTCGGCTGGCCGCTCTCGAGCGGCAGAAGATCATCGACGAGTACAACCAGTTGATGGAGGACATCGCCGAGCTCGAGGCGATCCTCGCCAGCGACGAGCGCCAGCGCCAGATCATCGGCGAGGAGCTGCAGGCGATCGTCGACAAGTACGGCGACGACCGGCGGACGACGATCCTGCCGTACGACGGCGACGTCTCGATGGAAGACCTGATCGCCGAGGAGCCGGTGGTCGTCACGATCACTCGCACCGGCTACGCCAAGCGCACGAAGGTCGACCTCTACCGGTCGCAGCGGCGTGGCGGCAAGGGCGTCCAGGGCGCGGCGCTCAAGCAGGACGACATCGTCGCCCACTTCTTCGTCTGCTCGACCCACGACTGGATCCTGTTCTTCACGAACAAGGGCCGGGTCTACCGCGTCAAGGCGTACGAACTGCCGGAGGCGAGCCGAACCGCCCGCGGCCAGCACGTGGCGAACCTGCTCGCGTTCCAGCCGGACGAGCACATCGCCGAGGTCATCGAGATCCGCACCTACGAGGACGCGCCGCACCTGGTGCTGGCCACTCGGAACGGGCTGGTGAAGAAGACCCGGCTCACCGAGTTCGACTCGAACCGGCAGGGCGGCGTCATCGCGATCAACCTGCGCGACGGCGACGAGCTGGTGGGCGCGGAGCTGATCAACGAGAACGACAACCTGCTGCTGGTCAGCAAGCAGGCTCAGGCGATCTGCTTCAAGGCGGACGACGAGTCGCTGCGCCCGATGGGCCGGGCGACCTCGGGTGTTATCGGTATGCGGTTCACCGGCGAGGACGAACTGCTCTCGATGCACGTGGCTCGCGAGGGTATGGATGTCCTTGTCGCGACCGAGGGCGGTTTCGCCAAGCGGACACCAATTGAGGAGTATCCGGTCCAAGGTCGTGGTGGTAAGGGGGTTGTGACTGCCAGGATCGTGTCGAAGCGCGGACGGCTCATCGCGGCCCTTGCGGTAACCACCGATGATGAGCTCTTCGCCATCACGTCCAACGGCGGTGTGATCCGGACGCCGGTGCGGCAGGTTCGTCGCACTCGTGACCGGAACACGATGGGGGTCAAGCTCATGGAACTCCCGGCCGGGGTGACACTGGTGGCGATCGCGCGCAACGAGGACGAACCTGACGGACAGGACGGCTGATGACTGACTCCGAGAGCACGGACGGTCCGGGCGCTCAGAACTCGAGCGGCCCGGCCCGGGCGTCCGCCGCGGTGGGGAAGGCCACCGTGGGCAGAGCCACCGTGGGGGGCGCCACCACGCCGTCGCGCGACACCGGCCGGAGCGGCAACACTGCCGCGCCGTCGGCCAAGCCGACGGCGCCGAAGCAGCCCACCAAACCGGGGGCGACCGACGCGTCCTCGCCCGCGACGACCAAGGCGGCAGGCGCTCCGGCGCCGGCCGCCGGGTCGCAGGGGGGCACGAGCGGGGCCGGGACCGGCGCGGCCAAGCCGGCCGCCGCCGGTACGACGCCGTCCGCGAGCTCCGGAGCCGCTGCCTCCACGCCGACCAAGGCGTCGAGCCCGACGAAGCCCGCCGCGGCGAAGAGCACCCCGGCGTCCGCGTCGGCAGCTTCGGCGTCCGGCGGCGCCGCCAACGGTGCCACCCGGCCGGCGACGAAGAGCCAGGGCACCACGTACGGCAAGCCGGTGGCCACCCCGGCCCCGGCCGCGGCGTCCGGTTCGCCGACCACCCCCACGTCCGGGGGCGGAACCAGCACCTCCGCCGCGCGCACCACCGCTTCCGCGAAACCGCCGACGCCGACCCCGTCCCCGGCTGCGGCCACCGCGTCGATGCCGTCGTTCGACCGGGACACCAGCGTGTCGCAGGCGAGCCGTCCGGCCACCGCGTCGGTCAGCCCGCCGGCCGCGCACGCCGTGGGTGGTACGCCGCAGGCTGCCGCCGCCAGCGCGGCGCCCGTCTCCGGCGGCTCAGCGGGCCAGCCGAGCGGCGCTGCGGCCCCGCCCAGGGTCCAGGTCGGAGAGGCCGTCCGTTCGGCGCGTCAGACCGTCTCGGCGGCCGCGAGCCGGGGTCCGCGCCGGGCCCGGCTGCAGCTGAAGAAGGTCGACCCCTGGTCGGTGATGAAGTTCTCGTTCGCAGTGTCGCTGGTGCTGTTCATCGCGTCCGTGGTGGCCACGTCGATCCTCTACATGGTCCTCGGGGCGCTGGGTGTCTGGGACAGCCTCAACGACACGATCAGCACGGTCACGGCCGGCCAGGACGGCAGCCAGGGCGTCGACCTGGCGATCACCGCGAAGATGGTGATCGGTGGATCGGCCCTGCTCGGAGCGGTGAACATGGTCCTGTTCACCGCGTTGGCGACGCTGGGCGCGTTCATCTACAACGTGTGTGCCGACCTGGTCGGCGGCGTCGAGCTGACGCTGGCCGAGCGCAACCAGTAGCGGCTCGCCGGAGGTCCCGCTGCCCCGCCGGGGGTAGCGGGTTTGGGGCCGGGCGGACGGGTAGGGTAATCTTTCGTCCGCGTCGGGGGCTATAGCTCAGTCGGTTAGAGCGCATCGCTGATAACGATGAGGTCGCTGGTTCGATTCCAGCTAGCCCCACCAGCGCCCGCATTGGTGGGGGCGGAGAAGGGAGCATTCTCCATGTGGAAGAAGGCGCTCGTGCTCGCGGCCATCGCGGGCATCGCCGTTGTGGCTGCCAAGAAGTTCAAGGAAGCCAGCGACGAGCGTGAGCTCTGGCACGAAGCCACCACGGCGCCCGACCACCGCTGATAGCTCCCGCCGTAACGGCGCCCTGCGGTTCGCCGACGGCGTACGCGGGGACGTAGCTCAATTGGCAGAGCACCGCCTTTGCAAGGCGGGGGTTAGGGGTTCGATTCCCCTCGTCTCCACTCCTTCGGGCGGGCTGCGCCGCACCGAAGACTGACACCCTGAACGGGGCCGTGCGAACACTCGCGCGGCCCCGCTCGGCGTTCCGCCACCGGGAAAGACCCCAACCGCGTGACTCCGGTGCGTAATGAGTCACCCGTTCCCTATCCCCGCAATAACGGAAAAGCCATCTTTCTTGGCCCTGCTGTGGCCAATTCCCCCGAGATTCCGGCCTCGTGACCTGCCCCAACGCCCGAATTCAACTACATTACGTAGTGAAGAATCGCGCAGCGTAACAACGCACTCATCTCTTCGGACGGAAGAATCCACAGACTTCCGATCGCTGGCTTGATTCTTCATCTCCTTGGCTATGCTCCTGTCGACTGGTCGCGATGTACCTGCCATAGCGGCTCGAATCCGCCGGTAGAGAGACGCGATTCAGGCGATCGACCGGAAGAGACTGGGAAGCCGCCCGCTGTGGTGCGGCGAGCGTCGGACGCACCGTCGCGTCCACAGTGCGGCAGCACTGCGACGGGGAGCCGGCGCCCATACACTTCTGGCTGTTTCTCGCGCTACCCCGGGCGGCGGCGCGACTGACGCTAGGGAGCGTGATGGCAGTAGGCCTGCAGGAGGCGCGGTCGGCCACGCCGGCCGAACCACCGAGTCCGGCCTCCTCCCGCTCCCCGCTTCCGCCAAAAAAGCCGAAGGCACCGCCGTGGGCGAAGGTCTGCGTGATCCTGGGCACGGTGCTGGTCGTCCTCGCGGGCGGCACGCTCACCGCCGCCTACGGGCTCAGCCAACGCTACGAGAGCAAGCTGAAGCGCGCGGATATTCTGGGTGACCTCTCGGAGGAGCAGTCCACCTACACCGAGGGCCCGCTGAACTTCCTCATCCTCGGTTCCGACAACCGCACCCAGGACGAGTCGTTCGCGCAGAACGAGGGCACGCGGTCGGACACGATCATGCTCGCCCACGTCGACAAGACGCTCAGCAAGTCCTACATCGTCTCGATCCCGCGAGACAGCTACGTCGACATCCCCGCGTCCGACGACGGCAAGTGGGAGGGCGGCAAGAACAAGATCAACGCCGCCTACCAGTACGGTGGCCCGGCGCTGACCGCGAAGACCGTCCAGCAGCTCACCGGTATCGAGCTCAACGGCGCGTTCCTGCTCGACTTCAACAGCGTCCGCAAGCTGGTCGGCATCGTCGGTGGCGTCGAGGTCTGCATCCCGTTCTCGATGAGCTCGATCCACACCGATCGAGTCTGGAAGAAGGGCTGCAACTTCCTCACGGCCGACGGCGCGCAGGACTTCATGCGTCAGCGTAAGAGCGTTCCCGGTGGTGACTTCGGCCGCATCCAGAACCAACAGCGCGTCGTCCTGGCGGTCGCGAAGAAGATGACCACCAAGGGTGTCCTGACCGACCCGGTCAAACTCGACCGGCTGCTCACGACCGTGGCCGAGTCGGTGACCGTCGACGAGAACGTCGACCTGCCCGACCTCGCGCTCGGACTGAAGAAGCTGCGTCCGACGAGCCTGCGCTGCACGACGGTTCCGTTCACTACCGACCAGCTCCCGACGCCGTACGGTGTTTCGGTCGAGCTGGACGAGGTCAAGGGCGAGGAGCTGTTCGCCGCGATGCGCAACGACACGATGGACGCCTACCTGGCCGCGAACCCACCGCAGGCCGCCGGCGGGACGACGGCGTCCACCGGCACGTGCTCGTAACCCCGGCCAAGCCCAGGCGCCGCGACGAGATCCTCACGATCGCGGTAGACCTGTTCGCACGCCGTGGGTACCACGGGGTCTCGATGGACGACATCGGCGCCGCAGCGGGGGTCACCGGCCCGGCGTTGTACCACCACTTCGCCGGCAAGGAAGCGATGCTCGCCGCCGCGTTCACGCCGGTGAGCGAGCATCTGCTGACCGAAGGACGCCGCCGGACCGCGGCCGCGGATACCCCGGTCGCCGCCCTGCAGTCGTTGATCGCTTTCCACGTCGACTTCGCGCTCGGCAACCCGGCCGTGATCAGCCTCTATCTGCACGAGATCGACCGCTTACCGGAGGACAGCAGGCGGACGATCCGTCGCCTCCAGCGTCTGTATGTCGAGGAGTGGGTGGCGGTCCTCGGGAACGTGCGGCCGGAGTGGGACCGGCCGCAGGCCCGGGCCGCCGCTCACGCGGCATTCGGCCTGATGAACGCGACCCCGTTCCTCGATGACGAACTCGAGCGCGCCGACGCCGCAGAACTGCTCGGCCACCTCACGCTGAACGCCCTACTCCCGCACTGATCCAGACGGTTCACTCGCTATACCACGGGGTATCAAGCCCACCGCTGGGCCGCGAAGCCGCAACCCGAGCAGCGTCCTCGGCCCGACCTCAGCAGAAGGGGTGGGTCGCATGACGACCGAGCTAGCGGCAAAACTCGATGTCAACGGCATCGACTACACGATCCTCGGCATCTACTTCGCCATCGTCATCGCGATCGGGTTGCTCGCCCGGCGTGCGGTCGCGACCAGCGAGGACTTCTTCCTGTCGGGCCGTGCACTCCCCGCGTGGGTCACTGGGTTAGCGTTCGTCGCCGCCAACCTCGGCGCGCTGGAGATCCTCGGCATGGCCGCGAACGGCGCCGAGTACGGCATCTCCACCGTGCACTTCTATTGGATCGGCGCAGTTCCGGCGATGGTCTTCCTCGGCCTGGTGCTGATGCCGTTCTACTACAGCACCCGGGTCCACAGCGTCCCCGAATACCTGCGCCGGAGGTTCAACCGGCCGACGCACGCGTTCAACGCGCTGACGTTCGCCGTGGCGTCGGTCCTCACCGCGGGCGTCAACCTTTACGCGCTCGGCCTGATCATCCAGAGCCTGCTCGGCTGGCCGCTCTGGTTGGCGATCTTCATCTCGGCGTTCTTCGTCCTGATCTACATCACGCTCGGCGGTCTCTCCGGCGCGATCTACACCGAGGTGCTGCAGTTCTTCGTCATCCTCGCCGGCCTGATCCCGCTGGTCGTCGTCGGCCTCTCCGCGGTCGGCGGCTGGGGTGGCCTGAAGGACAAGGTCACCGAAAACACCGACATCGGGGCCGCGGCGTTCAGCCAGTGGGGCGGTACGGCGGTCGGCAACGCCACCAACCCGCTCGGTGACTGGATCGGCATCGTCTTCGGTCTAGGGTTCGTGCTCTCGTTCGGCTATTGGACGACGAACTTCGCCGAGGTGCAGCGCGCACTCTCCGCCAAGGACCTCTCGGCCGCCCAGCGCACACCGCTGATCGGCGCGTTCCCGAAGATCTTCATCCCGGCGCTGACGATCATCCCGGGGCTCGTGGCGCTCGTCCTGATCCCGAAGCTCGGCCAGAACGGCGGCCCGACCTACAACGACGCAATCCCGGAACTGATGGCGAAGTTCCTGCCGAACGGCGTCCTCGGTATCGCGCTGACTGGTCTGCTGGCGGCGTTCATGGCCGGTATGGCCGCCAACGTCAGCTCGTTCAACACGGTGTTCACCTACGACCTGTGGCGGCCGTACGTCGTCAAGGACCGGCCGGACCGGTACTACCTGCAGGTGGGCCGCATCATCACGGTCATCGGCATCCTGATCGGCATCGGCACCGCGTTCATCGCCGCCGGTTTCTCGAACATCATGAACTACGTC
Organism: Cryptosporangium aurantiacum; assembly: GCF_900143005.1. NCBI lineage: Bacteria > Bacillati > Actinomycetota > Actinomycetes > Cryptosporangiales > Cryptosporangiaceae > Cryptosporangium > Cryptosporangium aurantiacum. Next base: position 40,315 of record NZ_FRCS01000018.1, on the reverse strand, counting down.
CAGGCGTTGTTCTCGTTCTTCAACGCGCCGCTGTTCGCGACGTTCATCGTCGGCGTGTTCTGGAAGCGGATGACGCCCTGGGCTGGTTTCGCAGGTCTTGTCTCCGGCACCGCGGCCGCGGTGTTCGCGTACCTGACGCTCAACAACAAGCTCGGCATCCCGGAGATCGTGCACATCGAGTCGATCCAGAGCCGCAACTTCTGGGGGGCGGTCGCCGCGTTCGTGGTGGACGTCGTGGTCACCGTGATTGTCACGATGCTCACCAAGCCGAAGCCGCTGGACGAGGTCAAGGGCCTGGTCTGGGGCGTTCCCGACCCGGACAACCCGGACGCCGCCGATGCTCAGAAGGTCCGCCGCTGGTGGGAGTCGCCGAAGCTGCTCGGTTTCACCGCACTTGGCATCACAGCCGTCCTGTCGTTGATCTTCCTCTGAGTTAGGAGGCGAACCCATGTCCGAAACCGACGAGGAAGTTCACGCCAAGTCCGCGTCCCGCAGCCTGTTCGATCTGCGGTGGCTGATCGCCGGCCTGTTCGTCCTGTACGGCGCCCTGCTCATCGTCCTCGGGATCTTCGACACCGACGCCGAGGTGCAGAAGGCCGACGGGATTCGGATCAACCTGTGGACCGGCATCGGGATGCTGATCCTCGGAGCCCTGTTCGGGCTCTGGTCGTGGTGGCGGCCACTGCGCCCGAACGCGCCCGCGTCGGTGGCCGCTCAGTCCGAAGAACACGATTCGGACGCCTGAGAGCAGCGGGGCACGGGGTTAGCGCCCGCGCTCTGCGCTACTGGATCGATCCAGTGGTGTACCGCGCTCGCGCCGTGTACCGAGTCACATCCGATGTACGGACGTCATCCTTTGGACAGGGACCTGACTTCCGCCCGGCCTATTCTTGAGCGGTTGGTCTGCGGGTAGATACTCCGAGCGGAGGTGACGGCATGGTCAACAGTGAAATCCGGCCCACAGAGGCGCACTCCGATCGGCAGCGATCGCGGCCGATGGCACGGGCGCTGGCCGCGCCGGTCCGGACGCTCGGCAAGGTGCTGCCGCGTCCGTTGGGTGGCCCCACGACCGCCGCCGACTCGCATCCCTCCCGATCGCCCGGCTCGGCGATCGTCGACTGCGGCCTCTACATCGACGGCGTCCGCCGTCCCGGCCGGATGGACTACGTCGCCGCGCTGGAGGCCGCCAAGCGCAACGACAACGCGTTCGTCTGGCTGGGCCTGCACGACGCGACCGCGGACGAGTTCTCCGACATCGCGAAGACGTTCGGCCTGCACGAACTCGCCGTCGAGGACACGATCGTCGCGTTTGCTCGCCCCAAGCTCGAGCGCTACGCCGACGTCACGTTCGTCGTGATCAAAACCGCCCGCTACATCCGCAGCGGCGCGCTCACCGCGACCAGCGAGGTCGTCGAGACCGGCGACGTGATGCTGTTCCTCGGCGAGCGCTTCGCGATCACCGTGCGGCACGGCGACGCCTGCCGGCTCCGCGGCGTACGCGCGAACCTGGAGCAGCGCGACGACCTCGTCCGGCAGGGGCCGTGGGCGGTGTTCCACGCCGTCGTCGACCAGATCGTCGACCGGTACGTCGAGGTGGTCGACGCGATCGAGGACGACATCGACGAGCTGGAAGCCAGCGTCTTCGACAACTCGAACGTCGACATCCCGCGGATCTACAAGCTCAAGCGCGAGGTCGTGGAGCTCAAGCGGGCCGTGCTACCGCTCGCGCGGCCGCTGGAGAGCCTGGTCAGCGGCGCGGTGATGAGCGTCCCGCAGGAGATCCGGCGCTACATCCGCGACGTCGCCGACCACCACAGCCGCGTCGTCGACCAGATCGCGAGCTTCGACGACCTGCTGAACTCGATCCTGCAGGCGAGCCTGGCGCAGGCGGGCATCCAGCAGAACAACGACATGCGGAAGATCTCCGCGTGGGCGGCGATCGGCGTCGTACCCACCGCGGTGGCCGGCATCTACGGCATGAACTTCGACTACATGCCGGAGCTGACCTGGCGGTTCGGCTATCCGATGGTGCTCTTCATCATCTTCGTGATCTGTTTCAGCCTCTATCGGCTGTTCAAAAAATCCGAGTGGTTGTGAACGCGAGGGGCCCGCGACCGTTGCCGGCCGCGGGCCCCTCGCCACTCGATCCTGCTCAGCTACGACGGCTGTTCGCCTCCGCGGAGTCCTTGACCGACGAGGTGGTGCTGTCGGTCGCGGAGGTGTGGGACGTGGTGTCGGTCTTCGACGACGCCGCGCTGGTCACCGCATCCTTCGCGGACGTCGCAGCGCCGGTCACGCGATCCGCCACCTGCTCGGCCTTCGCCTTCGTGGTCGACCGGGTGTCGGGCTCGACGAGGTCGTACTCCTCCCACTCCGGCTGACGGTTACGCCGGGCTGCGAGTGCCGCAGCGGCACCGACGGCGGTGCCCGCCGCCAGCGCACCGAGCATCCACGGCCACCGGCGACGCCGCTCGCCACGCAGTGCGCGAGCGGTTTCCTGCGCCCGCTTCGCGGCTTCCTTACGCTGGCCACGAGTCTGCTTCTCGAACTTCTTCGCAGACTTCTTGACCTGCTTCTTGGAAGTGGACTGGGCCTCGACCGCGGCCGCGACGAGCGGCGCGAGCGCGATCAGGACCTGGTCGACCTTCGGCTTCGCAGTGCTGACCACCGTGTCGCGCGCCGACTCCACCCGCGGCGAAACGGCTTCCTTGGCGTGTTCGAGCGCGTACTCCAGCTTCGGAGCGACCGCCACCCGCGCTGCTTCCACCTTCGGGGCGACGGCTACCCGCGCGGCGTCGACCTTGGGCCCGAGCGCCTCGCGAGCGCTGCCGACCGCCGGCTTGACCGCGTCCCGTGCCGCCCCGGCGGTCGCCACAGCGGCGTTGCGGAGGTGCTCGACCCCCGCCCCGACCTCTGCACCGATCTCCTTGGCCTTGGCCGACGCTTGGTCGAGCGTCGAGGCCTTCTTGCGACGGAACACCATCTTGCCCCCTCTGTGTGGGTCCTCGATGTCCCTATCCTGCACGTCGGTCCAAGCTCGTACCAGCGTGGCAGGATGGGGCCTACACGATAGAGAGGAACTACCCCGTGGCCGACGATCTTTACGCCACTCTGCACACGAATTTCGGGCCGATCACGATCAAGCTGTTCCCGAACCACGCGCCGAAGACCGTGCGCAACTTCGTGGGCCTGGCAGAAGGCAGCATCGACTGGACCCACCCGCGGACTGGTGAGCGTGGCCAGCGGAAGCTGTACGACGGCACGATCTTCCACCGCGTCATCGACGGGTTCATGATCCAGGGCGGCGACCCGATCGGCACCGGCACCGGTGGCCCGGGTTACCAGTTCGCCGACGAGTTCCACCCCGACCTCGTGTTCAACAAGCCCTACCTGCTCGCGATGGCGAACGCCGGGCCGGGGACGAACGGCTCCCAGTTCTTCATCACGGTGGGGCCGACGCCGCACCTGAACCGGCGCCACACGATCTTCGGTGAGGTCGTCGACGCGGAGAGCCAGAAGGTCGTCGACGCGATCGCACAGGCTCCGACCGGCCGCGGTGACCGCCCGGTTCAGGACGCCGTGATCGAGAGCGTGACGATCGAGCAACGCCCGGCCTAACCCGGGTTGACTCCCGACCGCGCCTGGGAACTTCGTTCCCGGGCGCGGCGTTCGGCGTGGCGAGGCTACGAGCGAGCAGAGGATGGGCAGTGACCGAGGACAGCGCGCGGACCACCGCGACGCCCGTGTGCTACCGGCACCCGGACCGCAGCACTTACGTCTCGTGTGTCCGGTGTGACCGGCCGATCTGCCCCGACTGCATGCAGCCGGCCTCGGTGGGATTCCAGTGCCCGGAGTGCGTCCGCGAGGGCCGTAAGACGACGACGCAGGCGCGCACGGTCTTCGGCGGTGGCCTCTCCGGCGAGCAGGGAACGGTCACCCGCACGCTGGTCATCATCAACGTCGCCGCATGGGTGTTGACGCTCGTCGCCGCGGTGCTCACCGGTGAGGTGGGGCTGCGGCAGCTCGGCCGCTTCGTGATCTTCGGCGGCATCACCGGCGTCACCGAATGGGGCGCGGCGGTGCCCGCCTACTCGTGCGGTTTCGCCGGTGAGGTCTGCGGCGGGATAGCGTCGGGTGAGTTCTGGCGGTTGCTGACCGCCGACTTCCTGCACTACGGGCTGATCCACCTGGCCTTCAACATGTACGCCCTGTGGATACTCGGCCGTGAGTGCGAACGTCTGCTCGGCCGTGGACGCTTTCTGGCGCTCTACCTGTTCGCCGGCGTCGGCGGATCGGTGGCCGTCTACCTGTTCTCGCCGCTGAACGAGGCGTCCGCCGGTGCGTCCGCGTCGATCTTCGGCCTGCTCGGCGCGATGTTCTTCTTCCTGCGCCGGCTCCGTGCCGACCCGCGCGGGCTGGTGTTCCTGATCGTCCTGAACTTCAGCCTGGGCTTCGTGGTCGCCAACATCAGCATCTGGGGCCACATCGGCGGGTTCGTCGTCGGCGCGGCCGTCGGCGCCCTGATGGCCTACCTACCGTCCGGGCCCAACCGGGCACGGCTCCAGTGGATGGCGCTGAGTGCCGTCGGTGCCGCGCTGCTCATCCTGGTCGCGCTGCGGACCGCGTCCTTCGGCATCCTCTAGCGACCGGTGCGGAAGGTCGCCAGCTCCTCCGCTACCTCGGCCGGCGGTGCCCCCAACTCGTACTGGGTCAGGAAGTACAGGTCGTCGTCGACGTCGATCTCGAGCATCGTCGAGCGCCCCAGCAGACGACGACGTCGATCGACGCGAATCCGATCGATGACCGCCCACGGGTAGCGACGCCGCCCGGACAGCCCGGACAGCACGGTGACGCCCTCGGCGTCGGCCTCCAGACGGACCGGCACGAGGACGTCACGCAGCCCGGACAGGCTCAGCCCTCCCGCCACGAGGAGCCCGAGCACGGCACCGACCAGGTCGCGGGCGATTGTGACGACGGCCACCACCAGCACACCGGCCACGACGAACTTCGCGACCGGAACAGCGATGGGTACCCGCCACCGGCGGACTGCCTCGTCACTCACGAAACATCCCGAGGTTTTCCACAGGCTGAGGGCGCGGTCGCCCACAACCCGGCGGAGTTATCCACAGTTTCCACAGGCTCCGACGCCGTTCAGAGGGCTATCTGTGGATGACGGGAGCCGTTACCGCCACTGGGTGAACACACCCAGGCTGGCGACGAGCATCCCGAAACCGATGGCGAGGTTCCAGGCGGACAGCTCGGCGACGGGGTACTCGCCTTGTGTCATGTAATAGGTCACCAGCCACGCGATCCCGGCGACGATCAGCGCGATTGCCACCCCGGGTACCCACCGCGGGCTGGGTTTCGCCCGCTTTGCGGTGGTGGTGGCGGCCGGCCGGACATCCGTCGGCGGCGTGTAGACCTTCTTCTTGCGTACGCGTGACTTCGGCACGGGTTTCTCCTGATACGGGGTTCCCGGGTTAGCGTAGTCGTCTAAGGCTCTCGACGAGGAGGCGATGTGGCGGCGATCCGGCCGACCGGGTTCGATCCCGGCAGCCAGCGCCCCCGCAGCTCCGGCCGACGTTCGGGGTGGCGTCGGCTCGGCAGCCGATCTCCGCGGCACCGAGCGGGTCGACCGCGCGCGGGGGCGACCCGGCATGCGCTGGGTTGGCGCCTCGCTCTACCAGGCGTTTTGGTCCTGGCCGGCGTGTTGTTCGCCACGAGCGCCGAGACCTCGAAGGGTTCCGATCTTCGAGGCGGTCGCCGAGATCAGCTCGCGGAGTTGATCCGACGCGGTAACACTGAGGTGGCAGCATCTGAACGTCGGGCCGCCGAGCTTCGTCGTTCAGTTGATGAGGCCACACGTTCGCGCACGCGCACCGACGCCCGCCTGGAAGGCCCGCAGCGGGAGGTCGACGCACTAACCGGGCCGGCAGGGCTCGGCAAAGTTCGCGGACCGTCGCTCACGGTCAAGCTCGACGACGCCCCGCGTCGGCCCGGCGGTGTGTTGCCGCCCGGTGCCAACGCAGACGACGTGGTCGTGCACCAACAGGATGTGCAGGCGGTGGTGAACGCACTATGGGCGGGTGGCGCGGAGGCTATGACGATTATGGGGATCAGGGTGATCTCTACCAGCGCCGTCCGGTGCGTGGGCAACACCCTCCTCCTGCACGGGAGAACGTTCTCGCCGGCGTTCGTGATCACCGCGATTGGCAACGTCTCGTCGATGCGGGCCGCCCTCGACGCGTCGCGCGGGGTGTGGCTGTTCCGCCAAGCGGCTCGCGCATGGAACCTGGGGTATACGGTTGGCGACCCCCAAGTCGTCACGCTGCCGGCGTACGACGGTCCCACCGGATTGACCCACGCGACGAACCCGAGTCGCTGATCCGCAGCTCGATCCGGACCTTCGGTGAGGTTCTGATCACCCTCGGGCTCGTCGTGCTGCTGTTCGCCACCTACGAGGTCTACGGCAAGGCTCTTCAGGTCAACGCCGAGCGGGACCGGCTCAACGCCCAGTTGGACCAGCAGTGGGCCGCCGGTCCGTCGCCGAGCACGTCGTCCGGTCAGCCCGCCGAACCGCTGCCCGGCGAGGGCATAGCCCGGCTCTACATCCCGAAGCTCGACCAGAAGTGGGTAGTCGTCGAAGGCGTCGATCCGGACGACATCAAGCTCGCGCCCGGCCACTACCCGGACAGCCAGATGCCGAACGAGCCCGGCAACTTCGCCGTCGCCGGTCACCGGCTCAAGGCGATGTTCTACGACCTGGACAAGCTGAAGGACGGCGACACGATCGTCGTGGAGACGCAGACCGACTGGTACGTCTACGAGGTCTCGAAGAACTTCATCATCAAGCCCACCGAGGTCTCGGTGGTGAGCGCGAACCCGGAGAACCCCGGGCAGGAGCCGACCGAGAAGATGCTCACGCTCACCACGTGCAACCCGAAGTGGGACAACTACGAGCGCCTGGTCATCTGGGCCAAGCAGACCAAGACCCAACCCCAGTCGGCCGGACGCCCGGCCGAGGTGCAGTAAGGAGGACTGCTGGCGTGTACGGGTGGATCTGGGACCACCTGCCGGGCAACGTGGCGGTGAAGGCGCTCTGCGCGCTGGCCCTGCTCGCCACCGTGCTCTGGCTGCTCTGGTTCGTGGTGTTCCCGTGGGCCGAGCCGCTGCTCCCGTTCGGCGACGTCACGGTCGACGGCAGCACCGCAGGAGCCTAATTCTGTCGTCGGTAGGTGTCACAATCGACGGGTGAGCGTACGCATCCTGGTCGTCGACAACTACGACTCGTTCGTCTACAACCTGGTGCAGTACCTGGGCCAGCTCGGTGCGGAGTGCGTCGTCCGGCGCAACGACGCGGTGAAGCCCGCCGAGGTGCTGGCCGGTGACATCGAGGGCGCTCCGGTCGACGGGGTGCTTCTCTCGCCCGGTCCTGGCACGCCGGAGGACGCCGGCGTCTGCATCCCGATGGTCGAACAGCTCGCCGGTCAGGTGCCGCTGTTCGGGGTCTGTCTGGGGCACCAGGCGATCGGAGTGGCCTACGGGGCCACTGTGAACCGCGCACCCGAATTGCTGCACGGGAAGACCAGCGAGGTCCACCACGACGATGTGGGCGTTCTGGCGGGGCTCCCCGACCCCTTCACGGCCACCCGGTACCACTCGCTGGCCGTCGTGGAAGACACGCTGCCCGCCGAGATCGAGATCACCGGGCGCACGCCGTCCGGTGTCGTGATGGCGATGCGCCACCGCGAGCTGGCCGTCGAGGGTGTGCAGTTCCACCCCGAGTCGGTGCTCACCCAGGGCGGCCACCGCATGCTGGCGAACTGGCTCGGCGCCTGTGGCGACCCCGCGGCCGTCGACCGGTCGACGCCGCTCGTCGAGCAGGTCGAGGAACGGCGCCTGGCGGCTTACGTCTGACCCGCACATGAATATGGCCCGGCCTCGAGAGAGGCCGGGCCATATTTCGGCGGTTCAGCGCACTAGCTCATTGGTCCCTCGCTGGGGCGTCGCGCCCGGGGACGCCGTGGTGTCCGTGCTCTCGGTCGGCTCCGTGGGCTCGGTCGGCTCGGTGTCGTCGGACGGCGACTCGTTCGGGTCGGGCGACTCCGGCGCTGCGCCGGACGACACGGTCAGCGTGATCGTGGTCCCACGGTCCTGCTGGGTGTTCTGGTTCGGCGACTGTGCGATCACGGTGTCGGCCGCCTTGTCGGACGGCGCGTCCTGCCTCCGCACCTTGAGCCCCCGGGACTCCAGCTTGCTCTTGGCGTCGGCGTACGTGTTGCCCACGACGTCAGGCACCAGCACGCGGTTGGCCTTGGAGATGTAGACCGTCACCGTGGTGCCCTCCGGCACCTCCGCGTCCGCTTTCGGGTCCTGCCTGGTGACGCTGCCCTCGGGCAAGTCGCTGTCCTCGTCGACTTCCACCCTCATCTTGAGCTTGGCCTGCTCGAGCCGAGCGCGAGCGCCGTCCTCGTTGGTCTCCGACAGGTCGGGCACCTTGACCTTGTCGGGTCCGGCGCCGACCGAGATCTCGACCGTGTCCCCCTCCTCGGCGGTCTCGCCGGCGGGCGGGTTCTGCTCGATCACCTTGCCTTTTTGTTCGGCGGTGCTCTGGACGGTCTTCGACTCGACCTTCAGCCCCTGGGCTTCCAGCGCTTTCCGCGCCGAGGCCTCGAGCGTGTTGACGACGTTCTCCACCGTGACCTGTTTGCCGCCACCACCGCCCAGCTGGCTGGCCGCGAACGCCACCACGGCGATCAGCGCCACCACCGCCAGGATGCCGACCGCGATCGTTCCGCCCCGGCGCTTGTTGGGAGCACCGCCGACCGCCCCGCCGGTCGACGTCGGGTAGCCGCCGGCAGCACCGGGAACCACCCGAGTGGCGGCCGCGCCCCCGCCGAGCACCGCGGTCCGGTCGTTGCCCGCCGCCACCGGAGTCGCCGCCACCGGACGCCCGGCTGCGGCACGCAGCAGGTCGGCGCGCATTTCACCGGCGCTCTGGTAGCGGGCCGCGGGGTTCTTGGCCATCGACTTCAGCACGATCGCGTCGATCGTGGCGCTGACCTCAGGGTTCCGCTGGCTCGGCGGAACCGGGTCTTCCCGCACGTGCTGGTAGGCCACGGAGACCGGGTTGTCGCCGGTGAACGGCGGCTCGCCGACCAGGAGCTCGTAGAGCAGACAGCCGGTGGAGTACACGTCCGATCGGGCGTCCACGGTCTCGCCGCGAGCCTGCTCCGGCGAGAGGTACTGGGCGGTGCCGATCACGGCCGACGTCGCGGTCATCTGCGACGACGCGCTGGTGATCGCCCGCGCGATGCCGAAGTCCATCACCTTGACCGCGCCCTGCGGGGTCAACATGACGTTTCCGGGCTTGATGTCACGGTGGATGATGCCGTGCCGGTGGCTGAAGTCCAGCGCGGCGCAGACGTCCGCGACGATCTCCAGGGCACGCTGCGGCATCAACCGCCCTTCCGCGCCCAGGACCTCCTTGAGCGTGTGGCCCTCGACGTACTCCATGACGATGTAGGGCACCGCCACGTTGTCCCGGGAGGAGTGGTCCTCCCCGGTGTCGTAGACCGACACGATCGCCGGGTGATTCAGCGCCGCCGCGTTCTGGGCCTCCCGGCGGAACCGGGCCTGGAAGCCGGGGTCGCGGGCAAGGTCGGAACGCAGGACCTTGATCGCGACGTCCCGGCCGAGCCGATGGTCACGTCCCATGTGGACTTCGGCCATTCCGCCGTAGCCCAGCACGGTGCCGATCTCGTACCTGCCGCCAAACAGGCGGGCGTCCGTCATCGCCTAGTCCTCGGTATCGCGGGCCCGACCGGGCCCTCGGTGCGGATCATCAGTTCGCTCGCTGCTCGATGATCGACTTCATGATCGTTCCGGCGATCTCCGCGGAGGAGCTGCTGGACTTGCCGGCGTTCTCCAGGACCACGGCTACCGCAGCGACCGGTTCACCGCCGACGATCGCATAGCCGATGAACCAAGCGTGGTCCTGCCGTTCGTTGCCGTCCTCGGCGGTACCGGTCTTGCCGCCCACGTCGGCACCGTCGACCTGTGCCTTGGTGCCGGTGCCGTTCTGGACGACCGCGCGCATCATCTTCTGAACCTCGCCGGCCGCGGACTCGCTCAACGGCGTGGAGAGGGTCTTCTCCCTGGTCGTCGAGAGCGTCGTGTAGTCGGCCGACTCGACCTTCTTCACCAGGAACGGCGTCATCAGCTTGCCGTTGTTCGCGACGGCTGCGGCGATCATCGCGCCCTGCAGGGGCGTCATGCGGACGTCACGCTGACCGATGCTCGACTGCGCGATCGCCGGCGGGTCCGGGATCTCTCCGGTCTCGCTGGCGGCGACGTCGGTCGGCACCTTCATCTCCTCGCCGAACCCGAACTCCTTGGCCTTCTCCTTGATCCCCTCGGCGCCGATCTCCTCGACACCGAGCTTGGAGAACACCGTGTTGCAGGACTGCTGGAGCGCGTACTCCAGGGTCACCGTGCCGTCGCCGCAGGGCGAGCCGTTGTAGTTCTCGATGTACTTCGTGGTCTGCGGCGCGGTGTAGCGGAGCGGCGCCTCGACGTCGGAGTCGGCCGAGTAACCCTTGTCGACCAGCGCCGAGGCCATGATCACCTTGAACGTGGAGCCCGGCGGGTAGGTCTGACGCAGCGCCCGGTTGAGCAGCGGCTTGTTCACGCTGTCGCCGTTCAGCTGCTTCCAGGCGTCCTTCTGCGGCTGGTCGGTGTGCGCCGCGAACGGGTTGGGGTCGTACGCCGGGTTCGAGACCAACGACAGGATCTCGCCGGTCTTCGGGTCGAGCGCGATCGCCGCGCCCTTCTCCCCCTGGAGCGCGTCCGCGGTCGTTGCCTGGACTTCCTTGTCCAGCGTCAGGATGACGTTGGCGCCCTTGCTCTTCTTGCCGGTGATCATGTCGGTGATCCGCCGCACGAACAGCTTGTCGGACTCCCCGGAAAGGTCCTCGTTCTCGGCTGCCTCGAGCTCGCTGTTCCCGTAGATCATCGACTGGTAGCCGGTGACGTGCGAATACAGCTCACCCTGCGGGTACTTCCGCTGGTACTTGTACCGGCCGTCGGTCTCGACGGACTGCGCGATCGCGGTGTCCTCCACCATGATCAGCCCGCGCGGACGCTCGTAGCTGGAGATCCGGACGCGCTCGTTCAGATCGCTCGTGCGGTAGTCGTCACCCTTGACCACCTGGACGTAGTTCAGGTTGACGAAGAGCAGCGCGAAGAGCACGAACACCGCGATCGCTACGCGTCGAAGCGGAGCGTTCATCGGCTCGGCACCTCCGGTCGACCCGTCATGGACGGACTGCTCACAGCTTGACCACCTCGGTCGGGGCGTCCCGCAGTTGCAGCGGCGGCGCCTTCACCTTCGCCGGACGCCGACCGGCGTCCGAGATCCGGATCAGCAGGCCGATGATCAGCCAGTTGGCGATCAGCGACGAGCCACCGTATGCCAGGAACGGGGTCGTGAGACCGGTGAGGGGGATCAGCTTGGTCACCCCGCCCACAATGACGAACGTCTGCAAGGTGATCGAGAACGCCAGCCCGCCGGCGAGGAGCTTGCCGTACGAGTCGCGGACGTCTAGACCGGCCCGGATGCCCCTGGACGCGATCAGCGCGTAGAGCATCAGCAGCGCGGTCAGGCCGAACAGCCCGATCTCCTCGCCGATCGCCGCGAACACGAAGTCGGTGCTCGCGTACAGGCTGAGCAGGTTCGGCGATCCGGCACCGGGGCCGGCGCCGAACAGGCCACCGCTTCCCAGCGCGAGCAGCGACTGGACGATCTGGTAGCCGGCGTTGAACGGGTCGTCGAACGGGTGCAACCAGACGTTGACGCGCAGCTGCACGCGGCTGACGACCAAGAACGCCGAGTAGGCACCGGCCATGAACAGCAGCAGGCCGATCACCAGCCAGCGCCAGCTGTTCGTGGCGATGTAGAGCATGACCAGGAACAGCCCGAAGTACAGCAGCGAGGACCCGAGGTCCTTCTCGAAGACGAGGATGCTGAGGCTGACCAGCCAGGCGCCGATGATCGGTGCGTACGCGCGGAACAGGAAGCCCGGCGTGGCCTTCAGCGTCTGGTACTTGCCGACGATCTGCAGGAACTCGCGGTTGTCCACCAGGCTGCGCGCGAAGTACAGCAGCAGCGCGATCTTGGCGAACTCACCGGGCTGGATCTGACCGATGCCCGGGATGATGATCCACAGCTTGGCGCCGTTGATCTCGCTGAGCGACGACGGCAGCACCGCGGGCAGCATCACCAGCACGAGGCCGGTGAACAGCGCGATGTACCCGAACCGCGCGAGCGAGCGGTGATCACGGACCAGCCAGAGCAGAGCGACGAAGCCGAGGATCGCCACGGTCGCCCAGATGTACTGCTTGAGCGCTTCACTGCCTTCGCCGCCGAGGACGCCGGCAGCCAGGCGTTCGTCCGGCGTGAGCCGTCCGAGGTCCAGCCGCCGGATGAACACCACGCTGATGCCGTTGATCGTGGCGACGGCGGGCAGCAGGAGCGGGTCGGCGTACGGGGCCAGGAACCGCACGGCCATGTGCGCGCCGAAGAACAGGAGAGCGAGCAGACCGGGCAGCGCGAGCGCACCGGCGTTGATCTCGCCGAGCACCGAGCCCTGGACCGCGACCGACATACCGGTCACCACGACCAGCGAAACGATCAGCAGGAACAGCTCGGTGTTGCGCTGGTTGTTGGCCAGGGGCCGGTCGGGCCGCCCGATCACACTGGTGAGAGCGGGTTCGGCACCGCCGGCGGGGCGGGGAGCGGCCGAAGCCGTCACCGGACCTCCCGACAGTTCACGCCGGGCTTGTCGACCTCGTTGGCGGGGAGGACAACCCCGGAAGGCCGCGAGGCGGAAGGCGTTGCGCCACTGGGGGACGCCGGAGCGCTGCTCGACGGCGTCGTGTCGGTGGCACCGCTGGGGCTCGCGCTGGCAGTGGGCGTGGGCGACACGGAGCCCGACGGTGTGGCGGAAGTCGACGGCTTGCCGGAGGGCGACGCGGCGACGTCACCGTGGCACCACGGGAGGACCTTGTCCTGCCGCAGGTTGTCCACGATCGTGTACGCGTCCTCACGGTTCTCGGCCGGGATGGTCTGTTCCACCGATTCGCGGGCGACCTGCTGCAGGTCGTCGACGCGGAGATCGGTGTCGGATTGCAGAGTGGAGAACTCCAGGCCCGCAAGAGAGCCGGACACGCCGCGGTATATCGCAACGTGTCCGGCTTCGGTGGTTCCTACGTAGTACTGCTGCTGCGTGTAGTGCCAGGCGGCGTAACCGCCGGCGGCCAGCGCGGCCAGCACCAGGACGGTCAGGAGTGCGGTGGTGCGGCGGCGATGCTTGCCGCCGCGTTCCTCCGGCTCCGGCTCGTCGTCGACGCCGTAGTCGTCGTCGAGCGTCGGCCGCGGGGGCGTGGCGAGCGCCGCCCGCCCTGCCGCCGTGTCCGCGGTCGCCGACGTCGTCCGGTCACGTGCGGCGGCGCCACCGACGACCGGCGCGTTGTCGGCCAGGCGGTCGTCGAGGATGTCCGCCACGATCACCGTGATGTTGTCCGGCCCGCCCCCGCGGAGCGCGAGCTGGATCAACCGGTTCGCGACCTGCGCCGGATCGTCGATCCGCATCGCGTCCGCGATCGTCTCCATCGAAACGACGCTGGACAGGCCGTCGCTGCAGAGCAGGTAGCGGTCGCCGGCGCGAGCCTCCCGCACCGAGAACTCCGGCTCGACCTCCCGGCCGTCCAGCGCCCGGGTGAGCAGCGACCGCTGCGGGTGGGTGTTCGCCTCGTCGGCGGTGATCCGACCCTCGTCGACCAGCATCTGGACGTAGGTGTCGTCCCGGGTGATCTGGTGCAGCTCGTTGTTGCGCAGAACGTACGCGCGGGAGTCACCGACGTGAGCCAGGGCTAGCCGAGACCCGCTGAACAGCAGCGCGGTCAGGGTCGTTCCCATGCCCTCCAGGGCCGGGTTCGCGTCGACGGCGTCCCGCAGCTGCTGGTTCGCGTGCCCGATCGCGCCCCGGAGCGCGTCGACCAGGTCACTCGAGGAGACGTCCTCGTCCAGCGGCTCCAGAGCCCGGACGACGATGTTCGACGCCACCTCGCCGGCGGCCATGCCGCCCATGCCGTCCGCGACCGCGAGCAGTCGCCCACCGGCGTAGACCGAGTCCTCGTTCCCTTCCCGGATGAGACCTCGGTCGGACTTTGCCGCGTAGCGCAGCGTGAGGCTCATTCGCGATCCTCACTGAGGAGGTGCCAAAACTGCATGCTTCGCTCGCTTCGCTGGCTCATGAGCGCAACTCGATCGACGTGCGCCCGATCCGGATCGGCGCGCCCAGGGGGACAGGGGTCGGGCCGGAAATCTTGGTCTGGCCAAGATACGTGCCGTTGGTCGACCCCAGGTCTTCGATCAGCCACTCGCCCGCACGCGGCACCAGACGTGCATGCTGCGCTGACGCATAGTCGTCGTTCAGCACCAACGTCGAGTCATCCGCGCGCCCGAGGGTGATCGGTAGATCACTCAGCGTGATCCGAGTCCCGGTCAGCGCGCCCTCCGTGACGACCAGCGTCCGCGGGACACCGGCGTCTCCGCGACCACGCTTGACCTTCGCCGGACGCCCGGGCGGAGCCAGCGGCACGCCACGGGGCGTCGCGACCAGCCGGGGCTGGCGGGCCCCGGTCAGGTCACGCCGGATCACTCCGACGACGGCGAACACGAACACCCAGAGCAGCGCGAGAAAGCCGAACCGGGCGACCGCGAGAACGACTTCCGGCATCAGCCATCCAGCCGGAACGTGAGCGACGTCGTCCCGAGCTGAACGACATCGCCGTGCTGGAGCGCCGCCGCGTTGATCCGGTTCCCGTTCACGGTGGTGCCGTTGGTCGAACTCAGGTCGGTCAGCACCACCCGCGAACCGTCGAAGTCGACGCGCGCGTGCTGGCGGGAGATGCCGACGTCGGCCAGGCGCACCTGGGCGCCCTCGCCACGTCCGATCACGGTCGAGCCGATCACGATCGTGAACTGGCGGCCGTCCGACGTGATCAGCCGAGCCTGCCGGGCGCCGTAACCGCCGCCCTGCGGACCGGGTGCGCCGTAGGGCGCGCCGCTCGAGTGCATCGGCGGTCCGCTGACCGGCCCGTATCCGGGCGGCCCGCTGACCGGGGGCAACCCGCCACCGTGCGGTGGCATGTTGTACCCCTGCGGCGGCGGGTTCTGGTACGGGTTCGGGCTGTGCGCCGGCTCGACGCCACCGGTGTAGACCTCGGCGGCGATCCGGAACATGCCCGTGTCGAGGCCATCCCCCCGCTCGATCTCGACGATGACGTCTCCGTACACCGTCCAGCCCTGCTCGCCGATGTACTCGGCCTGGGCCTGAGCCAGTTCCTGCGCCAGCGGCGCCGCGTACTGCGCCAGCCGATCGTGGTCGCTGGGACTCAGATCGATGATGTAGCGGTTGGGAACCAGGGTGCGCCCACCGCCCAAGATGGACTTGTGCGCATCCGCCTCACGCTGCATTGCGCTTGCGATCTCCACGGGATGTACGACTCCCTTGAAGACCTTGGCGAACGCCCCCTCGACGAGGTTCTCCAACCTCTTCTCGAAGCGCTGCAGAACGCCCACCGGTTCCTCCTGTCCTCGGTTCGGCATGATCGTATCGGCCGCCGCGAACCCCCGAGTGGGGAGCATCCGGCACGTGTTAGAGTTCCCAAGTCTTCGCCGGGCAAGTGGCGGAATGGCAGACGCGCACGGTTCAGGTCCGTGTGTCCGAAAGGACGTGGGGGTTCAACTCCCCCCTTGCCCACAACTTCACCCGCTCGCCCTTCCGGGGCGGGCGAGGTAAGCCCTCTCCGGCTGAGCATGCGGCTACGACCCTCTGTGCTCGGGATGAGCGTCTGCGATCCGACACCAGTGACGGTTGCCCTGGTCACCGGCCGCACGCATCCACGGACGGCCGGAGCCGCCCCGGTTGCGTCGGCGGTACTCATAGCATCCCCTCATCGCTCGCCCTCGGAGCGCGGAACGCTACTACCGGGGCCGTTCGGTGTCGAAATCGTTGCGCGCGAAACGCCCCGCCGCATCCCCTTCCGGCCTTGAAGACCTGTTAGATCCGCCGAGCTACGCCCGGCAGCCTTGCCTCTCTAGACCGAATGGCCGATCGGTAACCCTCCTCCCGCTGTCGTGTGCGCCACACTGCCGGGCGGTGTCAGGCCGGGAAGCGCTCGCGGAGCGCGGGCAGCAACTCCTTCTCCGACCAGTTGAGGAACCCGTCCTGGTGGTCACCGCCGATCTGCACCAGCGCGACGTGAGTGAAGCCGGCGTCGACGTACGGGCGGACGGCCTCTGCGACGGCGTCCACATCGGCGCCGCACGGGATCGATTCAGCAACGTCCTCGGCCCGGACGAACTGGCTCGCGCCGGCGAAGCCGGCCGGACCGGGCAGCTCGGCGTTGACCTTCCAACCGCTCCCGAACCAGCGGAACTGCTCGTGCGCGCGGGAGACGGCCGTGTCCTTGTCCGGGTCGTAGCTGATCGGCAGCTGACCGACCTTCGGCGCACTCTGCTTCCCGCTCTCCCGGTCGAACTGGTCGATCAGCTCCCCGACCGGCTCCACCGCGACCAGGAAGTCCGCGTTCTCGGCCGCCAGCTCGACCGACTGACGCCCGGACACCGCGATCCCGATCGGCGGGGGCTCGTCCGGCACGTCCCAGAGCTTCGCCGAGTCGACCCGGAAGTGCTCGCCGACGTAGTTCACGTACTCGCCGGTGAACAGCGCGGCGATGATGTCGACCGCCTCGCTGAGCATCTCGTGCCGGACGTTCGCCGACGGCCACCCCCGACCGACGACGTGCTCGTTGAGGTTCTCGCCCGAACCCAGACCCAGCCAGAACCGCCCGTCGGTGAGCAACCCCATCGTCGCGGCCTTCTGGGCGATCACCGCCGGGTGGTAGCGGACGGTAGGGCAGGTCACGTAGGTCATCAGCGGCACGCGTTCGGTCACCTGGCTGACCGCGCCGAGCACCGACCAGGCGTACGGGGCGTGGCCCTGTTCGTCTAGCCACGGGAAGTAGTGGTCGCTGATGACTTCGAAGTCGAAGCCGGACTGCTCGGCCCGCCGGGCGTCCCGGACCAGGGCCGTCGGTCCGGCCTGTTCACACATGAGCGTGTAGCCAAAATCCACCATGAGGCGGCGTTACCCGCGGAGCCATTCGGTACGCGATCGCGCGTGGCAGGATCGGCGCCAATGTTGTTCACCGACGCCGAGCCGGTCTCGGACGACGCCCTGCTGGGCCTCGTCTACGAGGTGTGCCCCCGGTTCGTCGCCGGCACCGTGCTGCACCGCAGCTCCACGTCGTTCGTGGTCGCGGGCACCGTGGACCTGAGCCCGGTGGTGGCGAAGGTGCTGGCCGGAGGCTCGCCGTTCTGGCGGGAGCACTTCCTGCGAGAGGTGGAGGCCTACCGTCTGTTCGAGACGTTGCCGCCGCCGGTCCGGACGCCCCGCCTGCGGGACGCGGACCCGAACCGCGGGGTGCTGATCCTCGATCGGGTGTTCGGTCGCCCGCTGGCGTACGACCGGCATCCCACGACGCCGATCCCACCCGAAGAGCTCGCCGGCGCGCTGACCGAGTTACGCCAGCTGGGCAAGTGGCAGCCGCCGGTGGGGCAGTCCTGGATCGTGAACTACACGCCGCGGATCGACCGCGCCCGGCGTCAGGGGATGTTCGACGACGCCGACCGCGCCGCGGTCGCCGCGCTCGCCCGCCGCGCCGCCGGCCGGTGGGAGCTCGCCCACGGCGACGCCGTGCTCGACAACGTGCTGAAGACCAGGGACGGCTTCGTCTTCCTCGACTGGGCCACCGCCGGGCTGTACCTGGCCGGATTCGACCTCGCCCAGCTCTGGGTGCTGCTCGGTGAGCTGCACGGCCCGCGGCGGGTGATCGAGGACCTGATCGACGACGCGGGCCCGGACGCCGCGCCGCCGTTCCTGGTCAACCTCGCGCTGCTGCTCGGCCGCGAGCGCCGCACCTACCAGCACCGGATGGACGACGTCGGGGCCGCTCGCCGGGCGCGCCTCGCCGCCGCGTGGGACGACGTCCGGGAGCGGGTGCACCGCGCGGCCTCGGCCCCGCAGTGACTGTTTCGTGACTCTCCGGTTGACGGCGAGCACCCGCCTCCGATAGACGAGCGTCACACCCCCGAACGAAGGTCCCCCTCGATGATCCGATGGTCCCGTCGTGCCCTGGGCCGTGCCCTGCGGCGCTGCGCCGTTCTCTCGGCCGCCGCCGTGATCGGCGGTGCGAGCCTCGGCGTCCTGCTCCCCTCCACCGCTCAGGCCGCCGGCTGTGCCCCCCGCACGGGGCCCGCCCAGCGTCAGGTGGAGAAGTACCTCGGCCTGCCGGTCGACGGCACCGCCAGCGCCGCGGACTGCCTGGCCGTCCAGCGCTTCCAGCGCCGCATGGACATCCGCCCGGCCGCTGGTTACGCGGGTCCGCTGACGTCGAAGATCGTGTCGCGGCTCAGCAAGGCCTCGCTCGGGTCGTGCGGCTACTCGGCCGGCATCCGGGTCTGCGTCGACCTCACCCACCAGGTCTTCTGGATCACCCGATCCGGCCAGCGCATTCACGGGCCGGCGCCGATCCGGACCGGCCGCAAGGGCCTGACCACGCCCGCTGGGACGTTCAAGATCCAGGACCGCAAGATCAGCACGGTCTCGACGATCTTCAAGGTGCGACTGCCGTACTGGCAGCGCTTCTACCGGGACATGGGCTTCCACCAGACGACGACCTACCTGCACGACTCGGGCTCGCCGGGTTCGCACGGGTGCATCAACCTGCTTCCGGCGGACGCCAGGGTCCTGTGGAAGTACACGAAGACCGGAACGCCGGTGAAGATCTTCGGACGCAAGCCCGGTACCTAAGGACCACCCGGGCGGACCAGCCCGCTCTCGTACGCGAACACCGTCGCCTGCACCCGGTCGCGCAGCCCGAGCTTGCCCAGGATCGCGTTCATGTGGGTCTTCACCGTGCTCGTCGTGACCACCAGCGCAGCCGCGATCTCACCGTTCGACAGCCCCTTGGCGACCAGGCGAAGGACGTCACGCTCGCGGCGGGTGAGCTGGCCGAGCCGGGTGGTCGATCCCGGCTGGCGCGGTGGCGCGGCGAACGCGGAGGCCAGCGTGTTGACCGCGGTCGTGCCGCTCGGCACCGCACCCTCGGCCGCGCGCACGATCAGCTCCACGACCGTGGCCCGGCGCGCGTCGGCGCGGAGAAATCCGATCGCGCCGGCCCGCAGCACCGCCCGTAGCTCGGCGTCAGGTGCGCCCGCGACCAGCGCGATCAACCGGCTCGGCCGCCCGCCGACGTCGGTGACCTCCCGAGCCATCAGCGCGGTCAGCTCCGGCCTTCCGGGGAACCGGCCCACCAGGACGACGTCCGGCTGAGCCCGTTCGAGCAGACCGAGCCGGTCGCGTCCGGCCGAGTGGTCGGTCAGCACGTCGAAGCCCGGCTCCGACTCGAGCAGACCCGTCGTTCGGTGCAGCCCCGGGTCCCGATCGCCGCCGACCACCGCGATCCGAGCCCGATACCGCTCCGCGGGCCGGGCGCGTGGCATCACCGGCGCAGCGATTGGGTCACCCCCGTTCGATCACACGGCGGCGTCCAGCCGTCCGATGCGTACCTTATAGCCACTATCCGTAACTGCTCGATCGTGTCGCGTTACCAACCGCGTGTTCGGGCGTTGGTCTGATCGTGTGGCGGAGAATCGGGAGCGCGCGGCGAGCGGCCGGGGTCGGTGCGCTCGGGCTGCTGGCCGTGCCGGCGTTCCTGATCGGCGCCGGTCTCGGCGACTCGTCCCCCGCCGGACGCTACGGGCCGACCGCAGTGCAGGCACCGGGCCGGGCCGCGGTCGACTCACCATCGGCGACTCCCCAGGCGGTGTCTCCGGCCAGCGATCGGCAGGCGCGGGACGCCGTCGACCTGAGCACCGCACCACCCGAGCCGCGCACGGCTCCCGGGCTGCGTCTCCGCGTAGTGGCACCGGACGGGCCGCTGACCGCCGACGAGCTCGTGCAGTTCCGGGTGCGGTGGTCGGACGGGAACGGCCGGTACGCCGGGCTCGCCGAAGACTGGGGCGACGGCACCGCGGCCAGTTCGCTGGAGGTCGTCGGCTGCCGGGGCGACGCCGGACCGCACAGCGGCGAGCTCACCACCGCCCACCGCTTTCCGGTCGGCCGCTACCGCGTCCGCCTGACCGTGACGACGGCCGACTGCGACGGCCGCACCGAGGCCCGCTCGGCCGAGGTCACGATCGACGTCCGGCCGGCCGACGACCGGAACGACCCCGACGGCCGCTCCGAACCGCCTGCCGAGGACGACGGCAGCGGTCTGCCGATTCTTCCCACCGACCCGGGGTCGACGCCGCCGTCCGGGCCGACCGCCACGACCAGCACTCCCGCGTCCCCGTTGCCCTCGGTGGAGTCCCTCGGGCACCCGTAACCGACACCCGAAAATCCACCTGCGCTGATCGACCAGCACCTCATCCGTATCGCCGAGGCCGAGCGCACCGATTCGGACACGCCGTAGGGGTCCGCTCGCCGACGGTGGATCCGCACGGGCAGACTGAAGAGATGCCCGAGCTACCGGAGGTCGAGGCGCTCGCCGCGTACCTACGCGAGCGCGCGGTCGACCATGCCCTCACGCGGGTGGACGTCGCCGCGATCGGAGTGCTGAAAACGTACGACCCGACGCCGATCGCGCTGCACGGTGCCCTGGTCACCGGTGCGACCCGGCACGGCAAGTTCCTCGACCTGGACGTGGACGGCGTCCACCTGATCACTCACCTGGCCCGAGCAGGCTGGCTGCACTACCGGGAGAGCCTGCCCGCCGCACCGCCGAAGCCGGGCCGGGGGCCGATCGCGCTCCGCGTCCACCTGGATGACGGGTCGGGTTTCGACCTCACCGAGGCCGGGACCAAGAAGAGCCTCGCCGTCTACCTCGTCCGTGACCCGAACGAAGTGCCCGGCATCGCCCGGCTGGGCCCGGACGCGCTCGCGATCTCGGAGGCTGAGTTCGCCGAGCGGGTCCGTGGGCAGCGCGGGCAGATCAAGGGTGTGTTGACCGACCAGACCGTGCTGGCCGGTGTCGGGAACGCCTACTCCGACGAGATCCTGCACGTCGCGAAGCTCTCGCCGTTCGCTCTCGCGTACCGCTTGAGTGACGAGGACGTCACGCGGCTGTACGGTGCTCTCCGGTCGGTGTTGACCGACGCCGTCGAGCGCAGCATCGGTCAGGGCGCTGCGACGCTCAAGGCCGAGAAGCGCTCCGGGCTTCGCGTCCACGCACGGACCGGCCTACCCTGCCCGGTCTGTGGCGACCTCGTGCGGGAGGTGTCGTTCGCCGACCGGTCGCTGCAGTACTGCCCGACCTGCCAGACCGGCGGCAAGCCGCTCGCCGATCGCAGAATGTCCAAGTTGATCCGGTGAAGTCCATGCAGGCAGTGATGAGTCCCACCAGTCACCGGTGTCCCTGGTTTCGCACCGGCAGAAGGAGCGCTACCGTGCCCTATCCGACGCGTGCGCGGTCGGGGGTGGGCGTCCGCGAGTGCACTGACACGGCACCGACCGGTGGCCGTCTCGACCGGATCGCCGTCGGCGACCGGAGTGGGGAGTGGACCTTCGTGCGGTCGAGGCGACTGTCGTGACCCAACGCGCTGAACGGGCAGGCACATCCACGTCCCCGTCCCGGGCTTCTCAACCAGCCGCCGAAGCAGCGCCGTCGACCGGCGCCGCGAACGGCAGTGCTCCGAACAGAAGTGGCCGCATGCACGACCTCGCCGCACCCTCGACCTCTGCCGTCGCTCCACCCGCTACCACCGGCCCGCCGTCGGTGGGTGCGCCCGAGGCCGTCGCCAACACGCTCGCGCCAAGCCTGGAGAGCAGCCTGGTGATCGAACCGGGTGGCGTACAGCGGTCGCCGCGTACCCGCAGCGGTACCCGGCAGACCCGGTGGGCGCTGCGGTACCGCCTGCTGCTGCTGCTGCTCGACTTCCTCAGCTGCTCGGCCGCCGGCTGGGCGGTCATCCACATGTACCCGCAGGCCGAGGCGGGCTTCTTCGACCGCACGGTCCTGAACTGGACCGCGCTGCTGATTCTGCCGGCGGCCTGGATCTTCGCGCTCTGGGTGCACGGTGCGTACGAGGGCCGGTACCTCGGCCTCGGCCCGGACGAGTTCAAGCGCGTGCTGAAGGCGATCATCTCGCTCACCGCGGTGGTCTGTTTCCTCGCGTTCACCCAGAAGGCCGACCTGTCGCGTCTGTCGGTCGGTACGGTCCTGCCGCTCACGGCAACGGTGACGCTGCTCGTGCGGTTCGTGACGCGGAAGGCGCTGCACGTCATCCGCAAGCGTGGCCGTGCCTCGCAGCGAATCCTGCTGGTCGGGACGCTCGGCGAGGCGCTGTCGGTCTACCGGATCACCACCCGCAACCCGAACGCCGGTCTGGTACCGGTCGGGATCTGCCTCACCGAGCCGACCTCCGAGCAGGCGTCGCTGCCGATCCCGGTGTTCAACGGCAAGGTCGAGCCGCTCGACCGGGTCAAGCAGGTCGGGGCCGACACGATCGCCGTCTGTGGTGCCCGCGGGGTGTCCCCGGAGGCGCTGCGCCGGTTGGCCTGGCAGCTGGAAGGCAGCGGTGTCGACCTGGTCGTCGCGCCCTCGCTCACGAACATCGCCGGTCCGCGGGTGCACATCCGCCCGGTCGAGGGCCTGCCGCTGCTGCACGTCGAGGAGCCGACGATCTCCGGCGTCGGCTGGCTGATCAAGGGCCTGTTCGACCGGCTCGCCGCGTTCTTCGGCCTGCTGCTGATCTCGCCGATCCTCGGCATCGCCGCGCTGGCGATCAAGATTTCCGACCCCGGGCCGGTCTTCTTCCGGCAGGCCCGCGCCGGCCGCGGTGGCCACACGATCCGCGTCTGGAAGTTCCGGACGATGTACGTCGACGCCGAGGAACGCCTGGCCGAGCTGCTCGGTAGCAACGAGACCGACGGCCTGCTGTTCAAGATGTCCAACGACCCCCGGATCACCCGGGTCGGACACTTCCTCCGCAAGACGTCGATCGACGAGCTGCCGCAGCTGATCAACGTGCTGCTCGGCGAGATGTCGCTGGTCGGCCCGCGTCCGCTGCCGGTGAAGAACGAGGAGTTCGCCGGGGACGTCCGGCGCCGGATGTTGGTCCGGCCCGGCATCACTGGGCTCTGGCAGGTCTCCGGCCGCTCGAACCTCTCCTGGGAGGACGCGGTCCGGCTGGACCTGTACTACGTCGACAACTGGTCGCTCGCATTCGACTTCATGATTCTGTACAAAACGCTGTTTGCCGTGATGAAGCGGGACGGGGCTTACTGAACTCGGGGATAGGTCGCGCCGACCGCGGCCAACCCTCATCATGGGGCGATGAGCAGCGTCGCTCCGGCGGCGGCGGTCCCGCTGGGTGCGTCGCTCTGGCCGGCGTCCACGACCGCGGCCACTGTGGCCGCGGTCGTTCTCGGTACGGCGGTCCTGCTCGCGGTCGCCGTGGTCTTACGGTCCCGGAAACGACGGGTGATCGCCACCCCGACCCAGCGCGCGACCTACCAGGTGCTGCACGTGGCGAGCCTGGCCGCGCCGCCGCTGCGCTCCGGCCTGACCGAGGCCACCGCGGCCAAGGCGATCCGGCCGCTGCACCAGCTGCTCGGCGGACCGGCGCTCGGCCTCATCGCTCCCGATCGGGTGCTGGCCTGGGAGGGCCCCGGCGAACACCACGCGCCCGCCGTGCTCGCAGCGCTCGTCAACTCCCGGCCGGAGAACCTGCACGAGGGCACCGGGCGCGTGATCGCGCTCCGCGCCGAGGACCTGACCTGCGACCTGCTGGAGTGCCCGGTCCGCGGTGCGGTGGTGGTACCGCTGTCGACCGGTGAGGAGACGGTCGGTGCGCTGGTCGCGATCGTTGATACCGACGCGGTACCCGGGCTGGTGCGGGCCGCCGTGGAGACCGCCGAGTGGGTGTCCGCGCAGCTGGCGTTCGCCGAGCTCGACGCGTCCCGGGAGCGGCTGGCCGAGGCTCAGCTCCGCGCGCTGCGGGCGCAGATCAGCCCGCACTTCATCTACAACGCGCTGTCCGCGATCTCGGCGCTGGTGCGCACCGACCCGGACCGGGCTCGCGAGCTGATCGAGGAGTTCGCCGAGTTCGTGCGGTACAGCGTCCGCGCCCACGGCGAGTACACGACGCTGGCCGAGGAACTGCGCTCGATCGATCGTTACCTGCTGATCGAGCGCGCCCGCTTCGGCGATCGGCTCCAGGTTCGGCTGCAGGTCGCGCCCGAGGTGTTGCCGGTCGTCGTCCCGTACCTGTGCTTGCAGCCGCTGGTGGAGAACGCGGTCCGGCACGGGCTGGCCGGTAAGGCGGGCACCGGAACGGTCAGCATCATCGCGTCCGATGCCGGCTCGGAGTGCCTGATCAGCGTCGAGGACGACGGCGTCGGCATGGATCCCGAGCAGCTGCGCCGCCCGGAGGGCACCGAGCGCAGCGAGGCACGCAGCGCGCACGTCGGGCTGACTAATGTGGACGACCGGCTGCGCTCGGTGTTCGGACCGGGGTGCGGGCTGGTCGTCGAGACCGCGCTGGGGGCAGGCACGAAGGTGAGCATGCGGGTACCGAAATTCCAGCCTGGGGTCCGGGTGGTGAGCGGATGGGCGTCGTGAGAGCGCCGGGGTTGCGCGTGCTGGCCGTCGATGACGAACCGCTCCAGCTGGACGAACTGGCTTACCTGCTCCGGGGCGACGCCGGGGTCGCCGAGGTCGTCACCGCGAACGACACCACCGAGGCGCTGCGCTGCCTCCGCGACCGAGCCGTCGATGTGGTGTTCCTCGACATCCGGATGCCCGGCCTGGACGGCATGGAGCTGGCCAGGGTGCTGGGGCGGTTCGCCTCACCACCGGTCGTCGTTTTTGTCACCGCGCACGACGACCGTGCCGTTGACGCGTTCGACCTGGGCGCCGCCGACTACCTGCTGAAGCCGGTCAGGGCCGATCGGCTGGCGGAGGCCGTTCGGCGGGCCGCACGGGCCAGGGCGGCGACCGCCGGACCGCGGCCCAGCCAGGAACCGGTCGCCGACGACGTGATCCCGGTCGAGTTGGCAGGCACCACGCGGATGCTGCCGCGGTCGTCGGTGCGGTGGGTGGAGGCGCACGGCGACTACGCCCGGCTGCACACCGCGGACGGTAATCACCTGGTCCGGGTGCCGCTCTCGCTGCTCGCCGAACGGTGGGCCGACGCCGGTTTCGTCCGGATCCACCGGTCCTACCTGGTGGCTCTGCGGGTGATCGCCGAGTTGCGGCTGGGCTCCAGTGGGTACGTGGTGGTGGTCGACGGGCAGGAGTTGCCGGTCAGCAGGCGTCACACCAGGGAACTCAAGGACCGTCTGGTGCGCGCCGCGAAAGCGGGCTGGCGATGAGCCGACTGCACTAACCTGCGCGCGGGAGGTGTGATGGACGACACCACGGCAGCGACCCGTCCGCAGCGTGTCCGGGTCGTGCTGGGTGACATGCCCCAGGCGCGACGGACGCCACCGGTGCGGGCGGAGCTCGACCAGCAGACCGGCGTCGGCGAGGTACTCGTCCGCGGTCTGGTCCGGGCTCAGCTGGGCCTCGCCGTGCGGATGGCCGCGCTGGTCGCCCTGTCGGTGGGTTCGATCCCGCTGGTGTTCGCGCTCTTCCCGGCGTTGGCCGAGGTCACCGTGCTCGGGATCCGCTTACCCTGGCTGCTGCTCGGCGTCGCCGCGTACCCGCTGTTCGTCGGCGCCGGGTGGATCTACACCCGTGGTGCCGAGCGCAACGAGCGAGACTTCGTCGAATTGGTCGAACGCTCGTGAGCCCGGCCGGGCTGGTCGCCGTCGTCGCGGTCACCCTGGCGACGATCTCCCTCGGCCTCTACGGCGTCCGGCTGGCCCGGACCACGAGCGACTTCCTGGTCGCCAGCCGCGCGGTGAGTCCGACCTGGAACGCCGCGGCGATCAGCGGGGAGTACCTGTCGGCCGCCAGCTTCCTCGGCATCGCCGGTCTGGTGATGAAGAACGGCGTCGACATGCTCTGGTACCCGGTCGGCTTCGCCGCCGGTTACCTCGCGCTGCTGCTGTTCGTCGCCGCGCCGCTACGCCGATCCGGCGCGTACACGCTGCCGGACTTCGCCGAGGCGCGGCTCGGTTCCCCCCGCTTGCGCGCGCTGACGACCGCGTTCGTCGTCTTCATCGGCTGGTTCTACCTGGTGCCGCAGCTGCAGGGCGCCGGCCTGACGCTCGGCACGGTCACCGGCGCGCCCTACTGGGTGGGTGCGGTCGGAGTGGCGATCGTCGTCACCGCGAACGTCGCGGGTGGCGGCATGCGCTCGATCACGTTCGTCCAGGCTTTCCAGTACTGGTTGAAACTGACCGCGATCGCGTTCCCGGTCGCCGTGCTGCTGCTGGCCTGGCAGGCCGATCAGCGCGCCGAGCTGGCCCCGCCGAGCGTCCCGGAGTTCCGCGCCTCCACCGACGTCGACGTGCGCGCCCCGGTGCGGGTGGAGGTCAGCGAGCCGGTGACCGTGCAGCTCGACGGTGCGCTCGACGGCGTCGAACGGGACGGGCCCACCACGCTGACGGCGGGCGAGCACGAGATCGGGCCCGGCACGGTCACGTTCCCGGCCGGCGCCGCTGTCCCGCACCTGGTCGGGTTGGCGGCGCGGGACGGTGCCGCCTGGCTGGCCCCGTCGACGACCGGCGAGACCGAGTTGTTCGGCGTCTACTCGCTGATCCTCGCCACGTTCCTCGGGACGATGGGTTTGCCACACGTCCTCGTGCGCTTCTACACCAACCCCGACGGTGCGGCCGCCCGCCGCACCACGCTGGTCGTCCTCGGCCTGCTCGGCACGTTCTACCTGTTTCCCGCGCTGTACGGGGCGCTCGGCCGGGTCTACACCCCGGAGCTGTTCATGACCGGCAACACCGACGCGGTCGTGCTGGTGCTGCCCGGGGCGATGCTCGACGGCTTCGCTGCCTCGCTGGTCGGTGGCCTGGTGGCGGCCGGCGCGTTCGCCGCGTTCCTGTCCACTGCGTCCGGATTGCTCGTCTCGGTCGCCGGTGTGCTCGCCACCGACGTGATCGGCACCGGGGACGTCGGCCGGGGCGCCGGTTCGGTGACCGGGTTCCGGTGGGCCGCGGTGCTGGCCGGTGCGGTGCCGACCGTGCTCGCGCTGCAACTGCACGGGCTGGACGTCTCGCAGGTGGTGGGGCTCGCCTTCGCGGTCGCCGCGTCGAGTTTCTGCCCACTGCTGGTGCTCGGCATCTGGTGGCGCGGCCTGACCGACGCCGGCGCGGCCGCCGGGCTGCTGGTGGGTGGTGGCGCGGCTGCGGTGGCCGTGTTGCTGGCGGTCGCGGGGCCCGAATTCACCGGATGGCCGGCCGCGCTGGTCGCGCAGCCGGCCGCGTGGACGGTGCCGCTAGCGTTCGCGGTGATGGTTGTGGTCTCGGTGCTGACACGGCGTCGCGTTCCGCACGACGTCGGGGCGACGATGCTCCGTCTGCACGCTCCCGAGTCGCTTCGTCACTGATAGTAGCGTTATTGCTGATCAGTTCCGGTGAGGGCCGATCGGACCTCAAAATGGTGGCCTCAGTACGGTGGAACCTCTTCCGAACGGCAGCAAACAGACGCTATACCCGAGGCATCCAATGTCGTGGTGAGCGCGCGACCCGGAGAGGACGGGGACAATGCACCGTTTCCGCGATGCCACCCAGGGTGGATCCGTGCGGCGCACCGGCCGTTCCCATCTGTCCGAAGGCATCCGCGCTCAACATGACCCGGTGACCGCCGGTCTGCCGTGGTACGGCTGGCTGTTCGACCGCATCCTGGCCCATACGCCGGACGTCGCAGCGGTGCTCGAGGTCGGAGCCGGCGCGGGTCTGCTCTGGACCTACAACTACGACCGCCTGCCGATGGCCTGGTGGGTCTGGCTGACCGACCTTTCTCCGGACGTCGTGACCGAGCTGCGCAACGCGGTCGACGGCGCTCCGCAGGTCACGGTCACCCAGGGAGAGTTCGCGGACCTGCCGCTGGGCGACTCCGCGTTCGACACCGTGGTCGCCAACCACCTGCTAGAGATCCTCGACGACCCGGCGCCCGCGCTGGAGGAGTTCGACCGGGTGCTGCGGCCGGGCGGTTCGATCGTGATCGCCGCCGACGGCCCGACCCACCTGATCGAGCTCGACCGCCTGCTGGCTGGCCGGGTCGAGGGTTGGCGTCCGCTGGACGTGCCGCGGTTCCACCTGGGCAACGGGGCACTCGTGCTGGCCGACCGGTTCGCCGGGGTGCGGCTGGAGCGCTTCTCGGACGGGTTCCGGCTGCTCGACCCGGACGCGGTGATGGGGCTGCTGACGATGGTGTGTGGTGCGCAGCTCTCGGCCGCCCACGCCCAGGAGATCCGCGCCGAGGTCGTCGCCGTGATCGACCGCGACGGCGCCTTCCGACTCACCACCGACACGGGCTTGTTCGTCGCAACGGCGCGTTAGATATCCGCTGGGCGGGCATCTAACGGGTTATGACACCGGTACGCTTCGCTGCCCGCTCGCTGTTGGGCTACACGTTCGTCCGTGGGGGCTACGCGGCGCTTCGCAACCCCGAAGAATCCGCGGACGCCGTCCGGCCACTCGTCGAGCGGGTCTCCAACCAGTTCCCGTCCATCCCGAAGGACCCGGCCACCGTGGTCAGGGCGACCGCAGCCGTCCAGATCCTGGCCGGCGTCGCGCTCGCCACCGGCCGTGCGCCGCGCCTCTCGGCGCTGCTGCTCGCCGGCTCGCTGGTGCCGGCAGGCGGCATCCTGCCGCACAAGTCCGCGGACGCGACCCCCGAGGCCAAGGCCCGGCAGCGCGCCGAGTTCGAGAAGAACCTCGCCGTGCTCGGTGGCCTGGTGCTCGCCGCGGTCGACACCGAGGGCCGTCCGAGCCTCTCCTGGCGCGCTCGACGTGCCGCGAAGGACGCCCGTAAGGCGACCGAACACGCGGCCAAGTCGGCCAAGAAGACGACCGGCCACGCCGCGAAGTCCGCCCGGAAGTCCGGCGAGCACGCGGCCAAGCTGGCCCGGGAGAAGCTGCCCGTCTAAATACCGCCTGGCGCTGTGACGAACGCCACTGAGCGCCGAGTCCCGACCGCTCGTCGCAGCGAGCGACCGGGACAGGGTCCGGACCGGTTAAGGATGCTTAGCGTGCGGGCACGATCACCCGGGGAGGTGCCCGCATGTCCACCGATGTCCATTCGACGGACGCCGATGCCCCTGACGAACGCGCTGCGCGCGCGCTCGCGATGCAGGCGAGTCCGGAATTCGCCGAACTCCGCCGCACGATCCGCCGCTTCATCTTCCCGATGACCGCGGCGTTCCTGACCTGGTACTTGCTCTACGTCGTGCTCTCCGCCTACGCGCGCGGCTTCATGGACGCCAAGGTCGTCGGCAACCTCAACGTCGCCTTCTTCTTCGGTGTTCTGCAGTTCGTCTCGACGTTCTTGATCGCCTGGCTCTACTCGCGGTACGCCGCGAAGCGGTTCGACCCGCTGGCCGAGAAGATCAAGGCCGAACTCGACGCCGCGGCCGCCGGAGATGCTGGGGCGGCCAAATGAACACCGGTGCGATTCTCGCCGCAGAAGCGAGCGGCACGAGTTCCGGCGCCCGGACGCTGACGATCGTCCTGTTCCTGCTGTTCGTCGCCGCGACGCTCGGCATCACGATCTGGGCCAGCCGGCAGACGAAGACCGCGACCGACTTCTACGCGGGCGGACGCGGCTTCTCCGGCTTCCAGAACGGGCTGGCGATCGGCGGCGACTACATGTCGGCGGCGTCGTTCCTCGGCATCGCCGGCATCATCGCGCTCTACGGGTACGACGGCTTCCTGTACTCGATCGGCTTCCTGGTGGCGTGGCTGGTCGCGCTGCTGCTGGTCGCCGAGCCCTTGCGGAACTCCGGCCGGTTCACGATGGCGGACGTGCTGTCGTTCCGGATGCGGCAGCGACCGGTCCGGACCGCGGCGTCGCTCTCCACGATCGTGGTCTCGATCTTCTATCTGCTCGCGCAGATGGTCGGCGCCGGCGCGCTGGTCGCGCTGCTGCTCGGCATCAAGTCCGGGGAGACATTCCTCGGGATGACCGCCGACACCGCCAAGATCGTCACGATCATCCTGGTCGGCGCGCTGATGATCGTCTACGTCACGGTCGGCGGCATGAAGGGCACGACCTGGGTCCAGATCGTCAAGGCCGCGCTGCTGATGACCGGCGCCGCGCTGATGACGGTCCTGGTGCTGTGGAAGTTCAACTTCAACATCTCGACGATGCTCGGCGAGGCGGCCGAGGCGTCCGGTAAGGGCACCGCGTTCCTGGAACCTGGTTTGCGCTACGGCGTCGAAACCGCCGGTGATGCCGGAAAGACGCTGACCAGCAAGCTCGACCTGATCAGCCTCGGCCTCGCGCTGGTGCTGGGCACCGCGGGTCTGCCGCACATCCTGATCCGCTTCTACACGGTGCCCACGGCCAGGGCCGCCCGGACGTCGGTCAACTGGGCGATCACGCTGATCGGCATCTTCTACCTGATGACGCTCGCGCTCGGCTTCGGCGCGGCCGCGCTCGTCGGTGGTGAGGCGATCGCTGCCCAGGACGCCGCAGGTAATACCGCGGCCCCACAGTTGGCCGAGGAACTCGGTCGGGACATCGCGGGTGACGGCGGCGGTGCGGTGCTCCTCGCGATCATCGCGGCGGTCGCGTTCGCCACGATCCTCGCGGTGGTCGCCGGTCTGACGCTGGCCTCCAGCTCCTCGCTCGCCCACGACTTCTACGCCAACGTGATCAAGCGTGGGCAGGTGGACGAGCGGAAGGAGGTCAACGTCGCCAAGATCGCCGCGTTCGTGATCGGTGGCGTCTCGATCGTCCTGGCGATCTTCGCCCAGCAGCTCAACGTCGCGTTCCTGGTCGCGCTGGCGTTCGCGGTAGCGGCGTCGGCGAACCTGCCGGCGATCCTGCTCTCGCTGTTCTGGAAGCGATTCAACACGGCGGGCGCGACCGCGGGCATCTACGGCGGTCTGATCGCGGCGGTCGTGCTGGTGTTCTTCTCGCCGGTGGTGTCCGGCAAGGGCGTCAACCCGGTCACTGGCAAGAGCCTGTCGCTGTTCCCGGCCGACGTCGACTTCCACTGGTTCCCGCTGGAGAACCCGGGTCTGGTGTCGATTCCGATCGGGTTCGCCTGCGCGATCATCGGTACGTACCTGTCGAAGGAACACGACAAGGAGAAGTGGGCCGAGCTCGAGGTCCGGTCCCTGACCGGGTCCGGAGCGGTCTGACAGGAGGCTTCCCCGCCCGGTGGCGGCGCTCCACCCCTCGTCCGGGAGGGTGGGACGTCGCCACCGTGGTGTTCCGGAGTGATGTCGACTGCGGGCTGCGGGTCTATGGCGGGGCGGGGCTGGGTACCCTTGCCGGAACCACAGCCGACACACGCGGGGCGGTCGCACGCAGATGGCACAGCGGTACGGAACCGGTCACCGGATCTTGTTGACTGGCGGTGCCGGCTTCGTCGGTTCCCACCTCTGCGACGCGCTGCTCGCGCGCGGCGCCGAAGTCGTCGTCGTCGACAACTTCCTGACCGGCAGCCGCGAGAACATCGCGCACCTCGCCGACGAACCTCGATTCACGCTGGTCGAGGCCGACGTGATCGACGGGCTCCCGGTCGGCGGCCGGTTCGACGCGGTGCTGCACTTCGCCTCGCCCGCGTCACCGACCGACTTCGAGAAGCTCGCGTTCGAGGTCATGAAGGTCAACTCCGCGGGGACGTTCCACTGCCTCGAGCTGGCGCGCGAGCAGGGCGCTCGTTTTGTGCTTGCGTCGACCTCCGAGGCGTACGGCGACCCCGAGGTGCACCCGCAGCCGGAGACGTACCGGGGCAACGTCAACCCGATCGGTCCGCGCGCGGTGTACGACGAGGCCAAGCGGTTCGCCGAGGCAGCGACCGCCGGGTACCGCCGCATTCACGGCGTCGATACGGGCATCGTCCGCATCTTCAACACCTACGGGCCGCGGATGCGGCCCGACGACGGCCGGGCGATCCCGACGTTCGCCTCCCAGGCGCTGGCAGGCGCACCGATCACGGTGCACGGCACCGGCGGTCAGACCCGGTCGATCTGCTACGTCTCCGACCTCGTGGACGGCATCATCGCGATGCTCGACTCGGACGAGCCCGGCCCGGTCAACCTCGGCAGCGAACACGAGCTGACGATGCGGGAGCTGGCCGAGACCATCGTCGAGCTGGCCGGCTCCCGGTCGACGATCAGCTTCCTCCCCCGCCCGACCGACGACCCTGAGCTGCGTCGACCCGATCTGACCCGGGCCCGTGAGCTGCTCGGCTTCGCCCCGTCGGTCGGTCCCGCCGAAGGACTGGGGCGGACGCTCGAGTGGTTCACCGCCCACACCGCCGAGGCCTCCGCGTCGCCCGCCTGACCGCCCCGCTGTCGGTTCTCCGACCCCAGCTCATCGAACCCTGCTCTGACCTGCGAAAACACTGATAAGTGACCGCTCGGGTGCCCGGGTGGACAGTTGTCGTCACGACAGTCTCGCTAGACGACCGTCGATACGCTGAATGTTGTCCGGCCCCGACGAGACGGCGGACGACGACCCCCCAGAGCGAGGAGCGAACCCTGTGGCGCGCACCCAACCCCCCGCGACCAAACCCAGCGGCGCGGGCGGCACCGTGTACGGCACCCGGGGGACGAGCACCCGGGGGACGACGTACGGCACGACCGGCCCGCGGAAGACCAAGCCGCGGTGGGGCCGCATCGCGCTCGTGGTCGGCGGCGTGGTCGCACTGATCGCGCTGCTCGTGGCCGGCTGTGGGATCGCTTACGTCACGAACCTGGACGAGAAGCTGAACCGCACCGACGCCTTCTCCGGCCTCGGTGAGCGGCCGAGCAAGTCGGTCGAGGGGACGCAGAACATCCTGGTGCTCGGCTCGGACTCCCGTGACGGTGGTGCGTACGACCCGAACGCCGAGCCGAACAGCGGCGAGGTCAAGAACGAGCGCGCCGACACGATCATGCTGCTGCACATCCCGGCTGACCACTCCAAGGCCTACATCATCTCGATCCCCCGTGACACCTACGTCTACGTGCCGGAGCTGAACGGGAACGGCGGTACCAGGGCGAAGATCAACGCGGCGTTCGCCTGGGGCGGCATCCCGTTGACCGTGAAGACCGTCGAGAACTTCACCGGCGTCAAGATCGACCACGTCGCGAAGATCGACTTCAACGGCTTCAAAGCGATGACCGAGGCGCTCGGCGGCGTCGACGTCACCGTCGACAAGACGGTCTACGACCCGCGCAGCAAGCGGACGTTCAAGGCCGGCGTGAACCACCTCGACGGCGACGCCGCTCTGGACTACGTCCGCCAGCGGTACAACCTCCCGCGCGGCGACTTCGACCGCGTCCAGCGCCAGCAAATCTTCCTCCGGGCGCTGATGCAGAAGGCCACCGACTCCGGGACGCTGACCAACCCGGTCAAGCTCAAGAAGTTCCTGGACGCCGCGACGACGTCCCTCACCGTGGACAACGCGTTCTCGCTCAAGGACATGGCGCTGGAGTTCCGTGGGCTGCGCCCCGGCGACCTCGCGTTCGTGACCTCCCCGCACCTCGGCTCGCAGACGGTCGACGGCCAGAGCGTCGTGGTCTCCGACAAGGAGAAGGCCGTCGAGCTCTGGAGCGCGGTGGAGAAGGACAACGTGGCCGACTGGCTCGCCGCCAACCCGGGCAACAACGTCACCAGCGGGCGCTGACGACCCGCTCGACGTCGACGACGGCCCGCCGAATCGCTCGGCGGGCCGTCGCTCGTAGTTACCGGGCCGCACGTATGCCAACGGCGGATGGTTCAACTAATCAACCGAACGACTCGACAATTCGGTCGTTCGCATCGTCGTGTCCCGCTAACCGCCAACAATCTAGGCAGAAACTCCACCCGGCCGGGCCCTAGTCGTTACAGTATCCGCGTCCTGACAGTCACCTGACAGTCGCCTGAGAGGACGCGCCGAGGCCATCGTGGGTAGGCACGCGAACGGCGATACGCCGACCGGAGTTCTATTCGTCAAACCCGAGGACCCGAAGTTTCGTCGGGCCGCGGGTGGTCGGAAGACGGGCAAGATCCCTCGGATCAAGCCGCCGTCGGCCGACACCGGGTTCCTTCCGGCTATGTCCGTCAATAGCTCTGACGGAGCGCAGACCGCGATCATCCCGTCGCAGCGACGGTCGCCCGAGCCCGTCGCCGCCGCAGCGGCGCCGGTTCCGGCACAGCGGGCCCCGCTACCCGCCCAGGGGGCACCGCTCCCCGCGCAGAGGGCACCGCTCCCCGCGCAGCGCGGTCCGGTCGCTCGTAGCGCCCGCCCGGTTTCGCCGGCCCGGGTGCCGGCTTCCCCGGCCAGGGTGGCTGTGCCGCCGGTTCGCGTGTCGGTCGCTACTCCTGCGCCGTTCGCCGCTGCGGGCCCGCAGGCACGCGTCCCGATGAGCCTGCCGATGTGGACGAAGGTCTGCCTGGTTCTGGGCGCGGTGCTGGTGCTGGTCGGGTTCGGAGGGCTCGGTGCCGCGTACGCGGTCAACCAGCAGGCCGACACCCGCTCGACTGGCAACGAACTGATCCAGCGCTGACCCCGGCCTCCCACCCGTGACCGGAATTCGGGATCATTGTCGGCATGGTGCAGCCCTCGCTCCCCGCTGAAGTCCCGGACGTCACGCCCGACTCGCTCTCCGACGAGGTCTATCTGCTCGACGTCCGAGAGCACGACGAGTGGGACGCGGGCCACGCACCGCACGCCCACCACATCCCGATGCGAGAGATCCCGGCGCGGCTCGCCGAGGTGCCGACCGTCGGGGAGGTCATCGTCGTCTGCCGTGTGGGTGGACGCTCCGCGCAGGTCGCCGCGTATCTCGCCGCCCAGGGCTGGGAGAACGTCGCGAACCTCGACGGGGGAATGCTCGCCTGGGAGGCCTCCGGACGTCCGGTGGTCGCCGACACCGGTCTCCCCGCTCGGGTGCTCTGAACGCTTCGTTTGCGTCGTTTGGTCGCTATCTGTTCACCAACGTGTGACTCGGTGTTTGCGACCACCCGCAACTTGCGTCCCGGCTGTCCGCTATCTTTTCGGCCGTGCACTCCGACGGCCCGCTGGTCGTGGCCCATCGAGGTTCCTCGTTCCTGCTCGCCGAGCACACCTTGGCCGCCTATGAGAAGGCGCTGACCGAGGGTGCCGACGGTCTCGAGTGTGACGTCCGCCTGACCCGGGACGGTCACCTCGTCTGCGTCCACGACCGCAGGCTCGAACGTGTGTCCAACGGGCGCGGTGCGGTCAGCGACCGCTCGCTCGACGACTTGCATTCGCTCGACTTCGGCGGCTGGAAAGTCGACCTGCCGGAGTCGGCGGACGACCTGATCGCGGCTGCCCGCGACCGCGACTACCGGCAGCCGATCGTCGACGACGACAAGATCCGCGACGCCCAGCGCCGGGTCCTGACGTTCGACCGTCTGCTCGAGCTGTTCGTCGATTCGAGCCGCCGGGTGCAGCTCTACGTCGAGACCAAGCACCCCACCCGCTGGGGCGGGCTGGTCGAGCAGCGCTTGGTCGCCAGCCTGCGCCGGTTCGGTCTGGTCCCCGACCGGGCGACGCCGGAGGTCGCCTCCTCCCCCGTCGTCGTGATGTCGTTCTCGCCGATGGCCGTGCGGCGGCTGCGGGAACTCGCGCCGTCGCTGCCGGCTGTGCTGCTCTTCGACGGCCTACCCCGGCTGTACCGGGAGGGGACGCTGCCGTTCGGCGCGACGATCGCCGGCCCGGGCGTTCACGTGCTGCGGTCGCGGCCGCGGTTCGCCGAACGGATCCACGCCGCCGGTAATCAGCTCTACGTCTGGACGGTGGACGAGCCCGAAGACATGGAGTTCGTGATGGACCTGGGCGCGAACATGATCGCGACCAACCGGCCCGCCCGGTTGCTCAGCCATCTCGAACGAGTGGTCTGACTGCCGGTTCTGGCCGGCACGGTGTTCGATGGGACCGTGCCGGACGAGACCGTGGGAGCGCAGCCGGGAGGCGGAGGCCTGCCGCCGCTCGAAAGGGGCCTCCCGCCGCTCGACGCCGCGGACGCCTTCACGGCGATCACTCGCATCCTCGACGACGTCGCAGGCGGGCCGGTGGAAGTGCCAGCCCTCCGCCGCGTGATGGACGCGCTGGAGCAGCTGGTCGGCGGCGTCGGCGCCGCTTTCCTGTTGGCCGAGCCGGGCGCGATGCGAGCCGTCGCGACCAGTGACTCGGTGAGCTGGCTGACCGGTCGGCGATTACCGTTGTCCGGCTCGTCGTTCGCCCGGTTGTTCGGTGGGCCGCACCGCACGATCGAGTTCGGCTGGGCCGACGCGACGCCCGTCCTTCGCGAAGATCTTCGGGAACGCGGTTGCGAATGGATCCTGATGACCAGGGTGGTCCGCCGCTTCGGGCCGCTCGGCGCGCTCGCGGTGGCGATCGAGTCCCCGCGGGACGGGCAGCTGCGCACCGAGCGAGCAGTGCTGGAGTGCCTCGCGGCCGGCGTCGGCGCGCTCGCGGTGATCCGCCCGGACCGTCTGCCCGACCCGATCGGCACGGTGGCCGCTGCGGTGCCCGAGGGGGTCGCCGTCGTGGACGCCGGCGGGCTCATCCAAGCCTGGAACCCGGCCGCTGAGGAGATCACCGAGGGCGCGACCGACAAGATGCTCAACCAGCCGCTTCCGTTTCCCGTGCCGGTGCCCGGCCAGGTGCGCGAACACCGGCTGCAGAACGGCCGCTGGATCGAGGCGCGGTGCGCAGCCCTCGACGCGTCCCGCCGCGTCGTCACGTTCTACGACGTCAGCGAGAGCCGACGCGAGGACGAGGCGCAGAACCTGTTCCTCGCCACCGCGAGCCACGAACTGCGGACGCCGCTGACGATCATCCGCGGTTACGCCGACACTCTGGTGACCCGCTGGGACCAACTCGACGACGTCGGACGCCGCTCGGCCGCGGAGGTCATCGGCACCCGCACCAGACAGCTCGCCGCGCTCGTCGATCGGCTGCTCAGCGGTGACCGGGCCGGCGGTACCCGGCCCGAGACCCAGGCTTTCGACGTCCGCACCGCGCTGGCGAGCGCGCTGGCGTCCGCTCCGGCCAACGAGGACGGCCACCGGTTGCGCGCCCGCATCCCGGCGACACTTCCGGCCGCGATCGGCGAGCCGGACACGATCCCGACGATCGTCACCGAGCTGCTGACCAACGCGTACAAGTACTCGCCGGACGGTGGCGACATCGAGGTGAGTGCCGGTGCCGACGTCTCGGCGGTCTGGTTCCGGGTCGCCGATCGTGGCGTCGGCGTGCCACCGGACCAGGCCGAGTCGGTGTTCGCGCGGTTCTGGCAGGTGGACCGCGGTGACCAGCGGCGATTCGGCGGCGTCGGGCTCGGGCTCTACATCATCCGGCAGCTGCTCGACCGGCAGGGCGGATGGGTTTCGCTGCGGCCACGCCTCGGTGGCGGCTCGGTGGTCGAGGTTCGTCTGCGCCGCGCCGACCATCCACGCCCCACAGCGGAGGGACCGGCGTCGTAGGCTCCAGCCGACCGAGGTGTCGGCAGCGAGGAGTGGTCGTGGGTAAGCGGGGACGTCGGGAGAAGAAAACCAGGGATGTGTTCGTCGGGCGTCCGTTCGAAGGGCTGGCGACCGAGGCCGAGTGGGTCGCCCTGCGCGAACTCGTGCCTGCGGCGACCGCGCCCCTCGCCCTCGCCGATCACCCCGACCGCCCGGTGGTCCTGACCACGGTGCTCCCGATGGCTCTTCCGGCGCTGGTCAAGCCCGACGGACGGATCTTCCTGTCCGTCCAGATGCCTGCGCGGTCCGGTGACCTGAGCCGCGACCTGGCCGCGGTTCTCGAGGACGCGCTCCGGGTGGAGCCCGGCAACTACGTCGGGGCCGCCGGTCTGCCGGAGCCCGGCCCGCGGCTCCAGGATCTGCTCGCTGACGACGGCCGCCTCGACGTGACCGTGCACGCGACGTTCGACTACTGGTTGGACGACCCGCGGCCGGACGACCCGGAGGTCTCGGCCAGCCTCGAACAGGCGAACTCCTCGATCTTGCCGACCGTCGCCGTACCCTCGGCGCCGGCCGCGTACTGGTGCCAGGTCACGGAGAAGGCGCACCTGCGCTGGGTCCTGCCGGAGCCCGAAGACACGGCACTGGACGCGCTCGCCCGGCTGCAGGCCGCAGGCGACCTCGCGCTCGGATCGACCGGCCGGTACGTCGGTGCGTTCCGCGCGCACGGTCTCCTCGCTCCGGTCTGGGACCTGCCGCGCGACCCGGAGCCGGCCGAGTACGAGCAGCCGTTGGCCGACCTCGCGAAGCGATACGCCGACGCGGTCGCGGTCACCGAGCCGCTGAACGCCGCCGAGCGGCGGGCCAGGGACGGCCTGCGCGGCCGGCAGCTGACGCTGCGCTGAACGTGGCCGCCTAGCCGCCGAGCGGGTCGCGGACGATCGGGCAGGACATGCACCGGGGGCCTCCCCGGCCCGATCCGAGTTCGCTGCCGGGGATCCGGATCACCTCGATGCCGGCCTCTTCGAGCTGGGCGTTGGTCTCGACGTTCCGCTCGTACGCCACGGCCAGCCGCGGCGCGATGCAGAGCGTGTTGTTGCCGTCGTCCCACTGTTCGCGTTCGGCGGTGACCGGATCGAGGCCGGTCGGGATGACGCGGAGCCGGTCGAGGCCCATCGCCTCGGCCGCGGCTGCCAGGAACGGGACCGGCCCGCTCACCGTCGGCTCGCCGTCGGAGCCCGGGGTGAGCCGATACGCCACGAGCGTGTCGGCCACCGCGGGGTAGGCGACGACCGCGTCCAGGTCGACCATCGTGCACACGGTGTCGAGGTGCATCGTGGCTCGCTGCTGCGCGATCGGGACGGCCAGCACCGTGTGCGTCGTGCTTGCCTCGCCGTCGGCGAACAACCTGCTCGCCAGCCGTTCCGCGCCAGCCGGCGTCGTGCGCTCGCCGACACCGACGGCCACGACGCCGGGCGCCAGCAGCAATACGTCGCCGCCCTCGAGCGGCTCGAGGTCACGGCCGTACAGCGCGGGGGATCCGGCGAAGCGCGGGTGCCAGCGGTAGATCGTCCCGGTGATCGTGCTCTCCCGGAGGCGCGCGGGCATGGCCATGCTGGTCACCGCCGACGCGTCCCGCACCCAGACGCTGGAGTCCCGGGTGAACAGCGTGTTCGGCAGCGGTTCGAGCACGAAGTCGTGCTGGTCCATGAGGCGGTACGTGAGCCCGGATCCGTTGCGGAGCTCTTCGTGCGCGAGGCCTGCGATCACGGTCGCCGCGAGGGCTTCGGCGTCGAGCTCTTCGAGGTGGTCGGCCACTCGCTTGCGGAGAGTGTCGCCCCACCGGCGGTCGCCGAGAAGCGATTCGGAGATCTCCTTGCGAGCGCCCGGATCGGCCAGCGCCTCGGCGAGCAGCTGGTCGACGTAGAGCACTTCGACGTCGTGCGAGCGGAGCGCTTCGGCGAACGCGTCGTGCTCCTCCTGCGCTCTTCCGACCCAGGGGATGCCGTCGAAGAGGAGCGAACCGTTGTTCCGCGGGGTGAGGCGCCGGAGCTCTGGGCCGGGCCGGTGCAGCATGACCGTGCGAAGCCGGCCCACCTCGCTATCGACGTACGGGCGCCGTGTCGAGGACTGGGGTCGTTCGAGGTCTGACACGCGGGAAGGTTACCCAGGCCCCTCAATTCCACCCTCGGGTTCGAGCGGAACGGCGCCCCAGGAGCCTCAGAAACCCCACGCAGCCCGCTGACCAGCCGATTTGCAGATCGCTACGGCCCCTGCCTAAAGTTCAACCCGTCGCCGCGAGCGGATCGAAAGATTCACGAGCGCGACGCGGGCCGGAAACCTACGCAGGTAGGTGGAAGGGCCGCCGGGCGGTTGCTCAAGTAGCCCGGGAACTTCTCGAAAGTCCCCGGGTTGACAGAGCGAGACCGACCGAGCTAAGTTGGAGGGGTTGCTGCGGGCGGAGCGGCGCGGGCGAAAGTCCAGCGAAACGCGAATCCGACCGAGTGCAGCCAATCACAAGAAGTAAGCCCCAGCAAAGCCTTGGCGGGCGGGTCTGGTGCGCGTGTGTTGTTTGAGAACTCAACAGTGTGTTCAAAAGTTAGTGCCAAGTGTTTTACCCTCGGCCCATCGTTTGGTGGGTTGATGGTTCCTT